>PWTU01000071.1 GCA_003562775.1 Ignavibacteriales bacterium | reverse complement strand
TGAGCGGATCATAAAAAAGTCCTCCATCACAGAAATTTAAAAAACCGGATTAAATATTCCATAACTTATTCGAATATACGATATATTCGCATAAAAGTTTCAAGCAGAGTATAAAAAACCCGGACCGTTTAAATTACAGCCCGGGTCCGGGGAAATCAATTCATATGGATAAATCACGGTCAACCCGCTTTTGCCATTGCTTTTGCCTGCACTTGTTCAAACTCCTCTTCATAAAAGAATTTATTTTCGTTGAATGCAGGTTGAAGTTGATCGAGCCAACTCGCTTTTTGATCATATTTTGCAAAGAACGGGCGTTCTACCCAATCAGGGTTTCGCCCCTGGATAAACCGGAGAACGATAACTTTTTCACCTCTGACCTCTGTTACTCCTTGCACTTCAACCTTCCCCGGTGAGGCAGACATACTCGGCCCCCGTACCGTACGACCCAAACCGGATACTTTCATCCATGCCTTTCGGAATATATCCCATGCTTCCACAAGCGGTACTTCAAAGTAATTACGAGCACCCGTATCACGTTCAACAAACATATAATATGGAATTAATCCATATCTTACCTGATTTCGCCACATAGTCTCCCACACTTCCGGATCATCATTGATATGTCGAATAAGCGGGGATTGCGTACGTATTTGAGCCCCGGTATCTCGAATCCGCCTGATTGCTTCCCGGGCAATAGGTGTTTCGAGTTCGACCCAGTGATTGTAATGTCCCATAATGGCGACATGTTTACCGTTACTGACCAGTTTTTCGATAGTCCGTAAGAATTCATCGGCATCGGAATCCGTAACGAATCGCTGCGGCCAATACGCAACTGCCTTTGTGCCGATCCTGATTGTCTGCACGTGATCTAAATCGCTTTGCAGAAACGGTTCAAGATAACGATTGAACACACGTGTTTTCATAACCATCGGATCACCGCCGGTAAATAATATATCGCTTACCTCTTTATGCTGCCTGAGATATTCTACAAGCTGAGAAGCTTCTTTGCTTGCAAACTTCAACTCGTTAATCCCGACAAACTGAGCCCATCGAAAACAGAAAGTACAATACGCGTGGCAGGTCTGTCCGGAAGTCGGGAAAAAGAGTGCAGTCTCTTTATATTTGTGTTGCACACCCGGCAGGCGTTCACCATTGACTTTTGGAACATTAAGCTGCATCTGATCGGCGGGATGTGGGTTTAAAGTATACCGGATCTCGTGCACTTTTTTCTTGAGTTCCTCCGACGGAGCATTGTTTCGCAACATATCCGCCACAGCATTAAAATCAGCATCCTTAAGCATGCCCTTTTGAGGGAAAGTCAATTGAAAAATCGGATCGGCGGGAATATTGTCCCAATCAATAAGCTCGTTCAGAACGTATTGATTGACTTTAAAAGGCAATACCCGTGAAACGACTTTCATCTCAAATCGCTGCTCTGGATCCAGCTTTTTTACCTGCGGAATCTCTTCCAAACTCTTCGGCGTATAATGCCGGAACTCGGTGTACTTGGTCAAGGGGCTGCTCGACTGCTTTTCCATACTATCACGTTTCACCTTAGTTTCTGTTAGTGTCATTGGACACCCCTTTCTTTGATTATTGATACATACATTATATTTAATTAGAGAAAAATATCTAAAAAAGTCAACAGTAAATACTCTAACCCCTTAATTAACAAGTACTTCTGTCAACATTATTGTCGATATTATCACTGTAAATATATGGCTGTGCCGTCTCCCGGATATAATGGGAAAGAAAAGGGAGAAGGAATAGAATTGACATTTGGGTGGGAATTTTCGGTCTTTTATGTCCTTTATAATCAGGATTTATGCGCTTTTACGCGCCAAATCAACCTCTTCAACAGCTTCAATAATCAACGGAAAATAGCGATCAAGGCCGCAATCGAGATTATTACGGACTATACAGGTCTCGTCTTCGGTCTGGTGTCTACACTCCGTACAGACAAATTTACGTAACTCCACTACATAATCCTCGACTTTATCACTTTGTACCTGCTGTATTGACCGGACGATCTCCGGTAAAAATTCCTCAACGGCACAAATTTCGTCTTTATGGAGCAAACAATTGCCTTTTCCGTCCGTATCTATACACCGTACACAAACACGCTTCCGAATCGCTTGAAGATATTGCTCAGTCATACGACCTCCTATTTTTAGGAAAGTAATCAAAACCGATTATTGTAAAATAGAAAAAAATAAAACATTACCGGCAAAGTATTGCATCTTTATAAAAATATTGCAATTTTTATGCCATTGGAATATACATAAAGCTGCCTCCCCCCGAGGAACATGCACTTCTATCGTTCCCTCAATAGATCTGTTCCTCGGGATAAGGAGGCATGCACCCGATTCCGCCCCGATGTTTTATCCCTGAGCGATCAGGCTCCCCAAAATTTTTACATAAGATCTTTACGATGAATCAAATAGAACGGAGAATGTGTATGTATAAATTTCTATATGCACGCTTATGCTGTAAAAGATGGGACACACAGCACAGGAAAAGTTTGTACGTTGAGCGGTTTTCATAACCGCCTCCCTTATTACGTTAGCGGGTCGTAATTATTTGTGTACCGTATTTTTTTGCTTTATCCCAGTTTTTTGTGGATATATATAAGTATAGAAATTTTTGGATAAAAAGTCAAGTGTTGGAGAAAATAAAATCAATCTTCTTCATCAATTACCCATTGCTCGGAATGTAACTCGAGGCCTTCTAAAAAACGAGACGGGTTTGTGAGGATTAACCCGCTCTCACGGTCATACAGGTTTAGCGGATATGATATATAGAGATTATCTTTTGCTCTCGTACAGGCAACATACATTAACCGGCGTTCCTCATCCATTTCCTCATCCGACTCGGCAGAGCGGTGGGACGGAAACCGGCCTTCTAAACAATAAATAATGAACACGGTATGCCATTCCAACCCTTTTGCACTATGAATTGTGGAAAGTACAAGAAACTCATCGTCAGCGCCTGTTGGTGTGATATCGGAAATGCTTTCATTCGGCGGTTCAAGCGCCAGATCGGAAAGTAATGAGCGTATCGATCTATAGCGCTCGCATATTGTCTGGAACATCTCGAGATCTTTTTGTCGTTTGCGGTAATCGTCATATTTATGTTTGAATAATGGTGTGTAATGATGCAAGATCACGCCTATTTTATCCGCAGGCGGTATCGCATCAGGTGCAATTTCTCTTAATGTATTAAATAGCTCTGTTAGTTTCTCAGGATACTTATTATACGATTCCCAGAACGCACGTGAGCGCTCATTACCGGATAACCCATTATTTCTAAACTGCACAATATCGGTAATCACTTTCTCCGCCGTTCTCGGACCGATGCCGTCGACGAGCAGCAGCACTCTATTCCAGGCGACGACATCTCTCGGATTTTCAATAACCTTTAAATAAGCGACGACATCTTTGATATGTGCGGTTTCCATGAACTTAAAACCGCCGAATTTCACGTAGGGAATGCCCGCTTTATTTAATTCGATTTCAAGATCGAACGAATGGAAGGATGATCTGAATAACACTGCCATTTCATTCAGTGCGACGCCTTCTTCACGCAATTCAAGAACACGCTGCACTACGAACTTCGACTGCATGTTCTCCGTGGCTGCACTTATAATAGATGGAGTGGTTCCCCCTCCTTTATTGGTGTATAGCTCTTTTTGGAATTTATGCCGTTGCATGGGGTTTAGTTAATTGTTATTTGTTATTGGTTAGTAGTTCCCGTTCCCTCCTGCCATAGAGAACGATTAACCAATTTCATATTAACTAAAATTACCACGCAGGGATGGAAAATGCAAATTTACCTGCTATCGAGCTTTCCGTTATTGGCGCATCGGTCAATCACTCATCCACAGCAACCATTCGATAGACCAAATATGTTATAGCAGTTCCCTTTATTTAACCAACACCAACCGTTTCGTCTCAACATGATCCCCGGCACGAAGCTGATACAGGTACACACCGCTCGATAAATACGACGCATCGAAGGTTACTACATAATTTCCCGGATTTTTTACTTTATCGATAAGAATTGCTACTTCCTTCCCGACTGTGTCATAAACTATCAATTGCACCTGTGTTTGTTCAGATATTGAATAGCGGATGTTTGTCGCCGGATTGAATGGATTCGGGTAGTTTTGTTCAAGTGTAAATGTATAGAGCGACAATAATTCTGTGTTATACTCATCAACGTCAGATACTCCGAAGTAGGCAACTCTCAATGCTTCATGAATCGGATTTGCCTGGAATGCAAGATCAGTAACAATATTTTGAAGAATTAAAAGCATAGTAAAATGGAGATTTTCCTCAAACATTTCAGCCATTGCGAGTATCAACCGTTCCTCTATATACTCAATATAAGCCGGGTCATCGAGATCGATTATACCCTCCTTGTCCATAAGTGAATCCAGATCATCGGAAAAAGATTTAAGCATATCGTCATCCACTAAAGCAGGTAAACTCTCAAGAAAATCCGTATAAAATTCATGTAAAATTTCGAATGTAGATTCTCCGGCGCCGAGATATCGATCGATTACCGCAAGGCGGAGATCGAAATTCTTCAGATTCGTTAATCCTTCTACCGCAGCTATAAATTCGTAATACTGAACCAATAATGTATCGTTTTCGTAGATATCTTCAACCGCATCACGAAACGCATTGGAAAAATCAGCATCATCCCACGGTGCATAAAAAATAATACGGGATTGCATTGCGGACATAAAACTTTCTATCCGGTCAACATCCATACCATACGCCATCATTTTAAACATAAACCATGGACTTTCATGTTGAAGGATATTAAAACTCAAAACATTCGATTGAGATACCGAAAAATTCAAGACCGGTTTCGTCAGCCCCGGTTCTGTTGTTCTTTTTCCGTGTTCATAGTAGATCCTGTCATACAGTGAGCCATCCGGTTTAAAATACTCATGCCACCCATGTCTTCTTCCATGTTCATAATTACCTATTACTTTATAATCACCCGTGTTGGTCATTTTCTCAACCGAACCATTCGTATTACTACCAAGTGTGGTTTGTGTCTCTCCGTGATGCCTGCCATGGGAATCAGTAGTACCCGTCCTTGTTTGCGATGCGCCGGTGGTTTGATCGTGATATCCTACCTCCATCACTTGACCCGTAAAATATAAAATATTAACAAATAATTTAGGGCTTATTAAAAAAATGCTATCAAAAACTCCAATCAAACCTGTAAATGCATCCAGAAGATCTTCGATCAGGGGGCTACCTAATGCCAAGAATATAAAAATCGCCAACAGAACGACCGAAATGTATGACAGATATTTTGAATTTCTCATTTAGTTACCTCCCTGTTATATTTTAAACCAAGAATTGCACCAAACCCGATGCCGGCACTGGAGAGAAACAGGTCATTATAACAAAAGATGCCGGTAATCAGACCGAAGTACTGCGACATCTCCCACCCTATAGCTAATACCGGAATTGTCGCATACCAGAAATATTTTATATTGGAACTATTACCCCGCCACAAATACACAATAACTAATGCATAACCGAATGCCCACAAACCATTAGGTAATGAATAAACAATCCAATTGGGAATTAACGGATAGAGTGGTAATGAGTATGAACGAATGGTTTCCACCGGAGGGTACAACCCGATTGCATCCAGCCAACCGAAAAATCTGACCGTATCCTGACGCCAGAGCACATATATCATGCCGCCAGTAAAAACCGAAATGAAGGTCAGCAGATATATCCCCTGTTTTTTAATTAAATCTCTCCCGTTGAACATAATCATTACGGAATCAATGAATGGTTACAATGAAACGATTACATGCACTCTTTTTAAATTCTCCGGAGGGGAATAGTAGTATTCAACCCTCCGGAGTTTTTTCCTTAACCCACGCTATAGTTTACTTCATTAAAATCAAACGCTTTGTCTCAACCCGATCTCCCGCCCGGAGATGATACAGGTAGACCCCGCTTGCAAGATTGCCCGCATCAAATACCTGTGAATACGTGCCCGCATGTAACTCCTCATCAATCAGGACGGAGACCTTTCTTCCCAATATATCGTACACCGTCAGGATTACACTCGATTGCTCCGGGATTGAAAATTGTATTGTTGTCGCGGGATTGAAGGGGTTCGGGTAATTTTGCATCAATTCAAAACGAACCGGTATTCCTTCATCTTCCAGCACATACGTCGGCACAAAACCTCTAAAGAGATATCTTTCCGTAGGTCTCCATTCGTTTACTGTCCAATTCTCGAAGAGCAGCATTTGTATCTCATCGTTTTCGTCGTATTGATAAATCATCCGTGTTGATGGTATCCAATCCTCACCTCCCCAGGAATAAAATACATTTTGTATCAGATTGTTACGATTATCAAATCCCGAAGTCGTTCTCATCAAACTAATCCACTCTTCTTCATCTTCATCCCACCACTGCAATATAGATTCTATTTGATTTCCGGCGGCATCATAAGAATATAAATAACGTATTTCCACAAACCACTCATCCTCCCAGTCGTCATAATATTCATATACTTGAAGAATATTATTCCCATCGTCATCATATTCATACACGATGCGGAATTCAAGCCACCATTCTTCTCCATCCCAGTACTCCTCATTTATCTGAACTAATCGTCCGTTTTCATAAATCCATACCATACGCTCCGTGAGTTCCCATTCATCAAACCCCCAATAATAAGTGAGCATTTCCAGGTATTCACCGGCATCTGTATACGTTATTACAGTTCTATCGTCCGGGATCCATTCATTTTCATCATCATCCCAAAACTCGATTATTATTTCGGTCTCCCTTCCCTGAGCATCGTATACAATGATTTCCCTGTCATAATTTACCCAGTCGTTTGCAATATCATCCCATTCCTGCCAGATGATAACCGACGGATACGGACTGTCACCTTCATATTCGTATAAAAAACGATCGTCATATACCCATTCTCCATCCTCATATACCTGGTAGACATCTTCAATCACCCGGCCCAAATCGTCAAGCACTTCGTAATTCCTTTCCGCATCATGCCAGTCCCCAA
This sequence comes from Ignavibacteriales bacterium, assembly GCA_003562775.1. GTDB lineage: Bacteria > Bacteroidota > Ignavibacteria > T3Sed10-11 > T3Sed10-11 > T3Sed10-11. The sequence continues at coordinate 1,507 of PWTU01000071.1, read as the reverse complement.
ATGCAAAGCGCTGCATTATATAGAACATCTGAATTGTACTGGTAGACTTTGCACGTACTGGCTTAGCACGCATCTCCCGGTTACCTAAAATATTTGGCTGTACTACTGAGCCATCGCCTTCTTTCAACGCAGCGACTATTTCAGACGGACGTGTGATTTTACGATCGCGTTTCCTTTCTTCTGCATAGCTTAGATTGCACAGAAAGGCAAACAATACAAAAATTACAATTATTGACTGCCTGGAAATGAACCATGAGCAATAGCGTACGTACCATGTTTCCATAACATCCTCTCTTACTATTATGTTTAAGTTAATGTTGATAAAAATTTACATATCCAGCTACGCATACTACTGAAAATTCCGGTAAATACCGGATATATACAGCATTCATAGTAAAGCACTGCTTCATTTCAATGTGGCAGGTTAGATTACATTCTCAGGTTTGAATACTCTACCGGTGGAAATATAGGTATACATTTTGAATAAATCAAGCAGGGACTTTTTTTATTTATTGCATTTGTTCTCTCTCAGGCAAGACATAAATAACAGATCTAAGTCCCTGCTCTCTTAAAGCAGAATTTTCTATGGCATTGTTCTAACTTGATTCCATTAATCCTCCACTTCTACCACCCTGCTCCCGCGCTCTCGTGTATCGAATGTTCGAACCTTAACTTGGTCGTTAGTATCAATGGCAACGGGTTCACTATAGAGCGGTGAATCGACCGTCGGTTCGCTTCCATCCATCGTATACCGAATCTCAAACCCCGGATAGGAAACATTTGCTTTCAACATACCATCTTCGATAACCGCACCCGGAGGAGGTATACGATACCCATACCCGCCGTTTAACATATCCAACCGGGGAAGTTCCCGCTGTCCTAAGCGGTTGGCAAATTTATTCCATTCCACTAAAAGCGCTTCAAGGCGGTCAATCCGACGCTCAATATCCATCCATTCCTGATGAGGATTCCACGCACGTTCCGCAAGAGAGATAATGCGGGGTAATGCCATATATTCCACCCGATCGGGACTTCTGAACGTCTCGCCCCATAATTGTCCCTGCAAACCAAGTATATTTTCTCTGCCACTTTCGGTGAGCTGTTCATACCCTGCATACGCATTCTCCGGAATTGAACGCCCCATCCGGTCTTCGACGCCGCTTTTATAGAGATCGAACGGAATAAAGGAGAACGGATCCGGAGTATCGACAAACCCTGCCCAGAATAACCCTGCTTCTTCGGGATGTTTGTTATACGCGAGATCGAAATAGAAATTGGAAGCGTGCGACATAACGATCTGGTATCCGGCATTTGCTAACTGATATGAATATGATTCCGTTCCGGCACCCCAGATATTAGACCAGACGTACGGAATAGAATATCCGGCAAAATCGGGATTCAACTCTTTTTCGCCGCCATAATACCCAACAAGTGCAATCTCTTCCCATCCCGACATAACGATATTACGTTCCTCCAGCATCTGCTTCATCCGGCCGAAGAACCACAC
>PWTU01000490.1 GCA_003562775.1 Ignavibacteriales bacterium | reverse complement strand
ATTCACGATGTTGAGACTGCTATGTGGGGCGTTACGTCGGAGGATGTAGCAGATAATTTAATGGATGGTTCGTTTGGAATGTGGACGGAAACCGGAGAGTTTATTAACGGTGTTTTAAATACAACCTATCGCGAATCCGATGCGGGGTACGGTGAAGCGCTCGGCGAAGCACTCATCCGGAAGAATGCACCGAATCTGGAATACAGCATTCTCGCAGCCGGAATATCCTCTCAGATACCGGTAACCGTTCACGTTGCTATCGGAACCGACATTGTACATCAGCAGCCGGGTATGAACGGCGCCGCAACGGGAGAATTATCGTTTCGTGATTTCCGGACACTGTGTGAAATTGCCGGTGGATTAACAGACGGGGGTGTCGTGCTCAATTTGGGTTCTGCCGTTATTCTTCCCGAAGTTTTTTTAAAAGCATTAACCGTTGCCCGGAATGTTGGATACCCGGCAAAAGGATTTATTACGGCGAATTTCGATATGATACAACATTACCGGCCGCAAATGAACGTTGTACAACGCCCTACCCGTGACGGTGGTACCGGATACAGTATTACCGGCCATCACGAGATAATAATACCGCTGCTCGCGGCTACGATAAAAGATGCGATATATAACGATGGACGATAATATAAAAGGTTCTCCCGAACATAATCAAACAAACGCTTCCGATCAAACGAACCTGACTTCAGGGGATACAGTATTTGATTATTTAAATGTGCATCCCGTGGTGTATGCCTTTATCGTGCTTCTCGGCATTTTTTTTCTCTATCAGATTGTCGGAGGCGGAATCACATTATTGCTGTTCGGACTTGATTTCACCGATGACAATGTGCAGGCAATCCGGTTTGCAACAATGGCCGCGCAAATACTGTTCTTGCTTATTCCCACCTTGTTATTTCTACGGTTACAGACAAAGAATATACTGCAATTCGTCCGTATGAAACCGATAAGTTTTGCTGAAGTCGTTTTTATTACCATCGGTGTAGTTGCTGCACAGCAATTCTTACAAGGGTATCTGGTATTTCAGGAGATGATACCGATACCGGAGGTAATAAAGCCGTTCGTCGACGAAATGCGTGAATCGATCGAACAGATGTACCGTACATTGATAATGGTGGAAACGATCCCCGAGCTCCTTTTTGTGATTCTTGTCGTCGCTCTCGTTCCTGCTTTTTCGGAAGAATTTTTGTTTCGCGGATTAGTGCAACGGAACTTTGAATATTCATTCGGTCTTGCGGGCGGCGCCGTTGTTGCCGGTATTATTTTTGCCCTCTATCACCTTAATCCGTTTACGTTAATGCCATTAATGGCGCTCGGTATCGTATTCGGATTGCTTGTGTATAAAACGGGAAGCATTCTTGCCGCTATCCTGGCGCATTTTGTGAATAACGTTGTCGCGATTATTACAGTTTATTATCGCCGTGAAGAAATTTTATTGCCTGCTGATGCCGATCCATCGTTTACATCGACTATTCTTGTTATGTCCATCAGCGGTCTGATTGCCGTTTTTTGCTGGATATTCCTGATCAAAGCAGTTGCCGAAAGGAAACGAAATCAAGAATAAAATTCGATTTTTTTTAAAAGGAGTTTATTATGTCCGAATGTCATCAATGCGGTGCGGAATATGAAGGATCGCCCGAATCCTGCCCTAAATGCGGCGTTCAGTTGATAGAGACGATAGAATGCAGCAATTGCGGGGAACGAATTCAATCGGAAGCGGAATATTGTCCGATATGCGGAGTTATTTTAACGAATGATGGGGATATCGAATGTGAGAATCATGGACAGACGCCTGCTGTCGCCGTTTGCATCATTTGCGGAAAACCCGTTTGCCGCAAGTGCAGGAAAACTAAAATGAATAAGACTTTTTGCGAAGACGATAAACATATTCTCGTGTATCAGAATTGGGCGATTGCCTACACAAGCGCCACCGAATATGAAGCGGAAATGGTGAAAGCCAATCTTGAAAATGCCGGCATAGAAGCGATAATCTTCAACCAGCAGGATCATGCATACTACTTTACGGTCGGTTCGCTCGCCCGCGTCAATGTTATGGTCCCGAGCGACCGCGTCAACGAAGCAAAAAAAGTAATTGAATCACTTAATTTTGAATCCGATAATGATGAATAATTTCCTACAACGTGTACTTGTTGCGCTGATCGGCATTCCGCTTATGCTCGGGGCGGCGATAGCGGGCGGCATGTGGTTTTTTCTGCTCGCTCAAATAATTGCAGTCGGCGTGATATATGAATTTTATAAGCTTGCGGAAAAGAAGCAAACCCAACCGCACTATATAATCGGACTTGCCGGTATGACAGGAATGCTTATATTTTTTGCATATCGTTCTCTCGCAGATGTATTCGGATTGCAATATGAAATATCCGAAGCTTTTGATTTTATAATGACGACCGGGTTGTTTTTTGTTTTACTTTCCATCGTGTATGAATTATACCGTCGTAAAGGGTCGGCATTTTTAAACATCGGTGTCACAATGTTCGGTGTGGTATATGTCGGAATAGGAATGGGAACGTTTTTAGGATTACGTGAGTTATTTGATAGCGGTGCGATTATAATACTGATTTTGATATCGATATGGATTTGTGATACCGCAGCGTATTTAGGCGGCAAAGCAATCGGAAAACATAAATTGTATACTTCAGTTAGTCCGAATAAAACGGTTGAAGGAGCGGTGTTCGGGCTCATCTTTGCAATAATTACCGCTATCGCGTGCAAATATATTTTTATGGGCGAACTTGCACTTCGCGATGCGGCAGTAATCGGGTTGATAGTCGGTATCGTCGGACAGGTCGGCGATCTGGCAGAATCGATGCTCAAACGCGATGTGGGAGTGAAAGACTCATCTGCTTTTTTCCCGGGACATGGTGGATTTCTCGATCGGTTCGATAGTATATTGTTTGTATCGCCCGCTGTTTATTTATATGTGATGACCGGAATGAATCTGTAATATGCATGTTAAAAAGGAAATAGCGACAAACGGGTTGCGTGTGAATGTCATCTCGCTCGGATGTTCCAAGAATCTTGTGGATTCGGAAGAGTTAATGGCACAGCTCCGGCACGGCAATGCAACGCTCACGGATGAAAGCGACGATGCGAATGTCATTGTAATCAATACGTGCGGTTTTATCGAAGCTGCAAAAGAGGAATCGGTCAATACGATTCTGTCGGCGGTTGAATGGAAGAACGAGCAACAGGGACGGAAGGTTTTTGTGATGGGATGTCTCTCCGAACGATACCGCGACGATCTTATGAAAGAGATACCGGAAGTCGACGGCTATTTCGGAAGCAACAACATTCAGCCGGTTGTCGAACGAATCGGCGTGGATTACAAACGGGAATTATTGGGGGAACGCTATCTTACGACGCCGCAGCATTTTGCCTATCTGAAGATCTCCGAAGGATGCGATAACCCGTGTTCGTTTTGCTCTATTCCATTGATGCGCGGATTGCATAAAAGTAAACCGATTGAGCAGATTGTTAAAGAAGCAAAACAGCTTTCTTCAGTCGGGGTGAATGAGTTGATTTTAATCGGACAGGATACTACCTATTACGGATTGGATTTGTACGGGAAACGGCGGCTTGCCGAATTGCTCTACAAGCTCGGAGAGATAGATACAATTAAATGGATACGCCTGATGTATGCCTATCCCGCGAAATTTCCGCTCGATGTGATCGATGCATTCAATAACGTACCGTCGATTGTACCGTATATCGATATACCCGTGCAGCATATTTCTACCCCGGTTTTGAGGTCGATGCGGCGGGGCGTGTCGGGACAATCGACCATTGATTTACTTCACAGGTTGCAGGACGGCATCCCGGGTCTCGCACTTCGATCGACGTTGATCGTCGGCTATCCGGCGGAAGGAGAAACGGAGTTTGAGGAGCTGGCAGCGTTTGTAGATGAGGGATTTTTTCACCGGCTCGGTGTTTTTACATATTCTCAGGAAGATGGAACCGTTGCACAATTGCTCGGCGATCCGGTCTCCGGGGAAGAAAAAGAGCGTCGGCGCGCAAAAATTATGAATATTCAGCAAAAACACTCGCTGAACAGAAATCTGGAGCTTATAGATTCGATCGTCGATGTGTTGATTGATGAACAAGACAACGACACCTATTACGGAAGAACGATGTGGGATGCACCCGAAGTGGATAATCAGGTGATAATAGAATCGCCCCGGCGGACGCTTCACACCGGACGCTTTTATAAAGTCCGCGTCACCGATGCAATGGAATATGATTTGTTCGGGGAAGTGGTGTGATAACCATTTCGGAGTTATCAGTGTGCGGTTGGAGGAAGATGAAAACATTAACGACCATACTATCAGGCATTCAAGCATTCATGCAATTATGCGTTCATGCACTGTTCGTTTCCTTGTTTATTTTCGTTGCACCAATCTACACATCCGATACAACGGAAGTAACGTTGTACTTTACTCAACCTTTGCCGGAGCAAATCGAATCAGCTCTTGGTGAACGTGTTGCCGATGAACCGGTAGAGGCGCTCGAATCTGTTATCAATTCGTACTTAACGCAATTTGGATATTTTACGCCGGTTTCCCGGTTCAGCGGACATCGCGATACTCTCTATATCACTCCCGGCGATCGTGCCGTTGTAGGCGCGATCGATCTCAAACCCGAACAGTTTCCGCAACGCACGAGCATACAAAGACAAGCGGATGGATTTACCGGCGAACCTTTCTCGCAGCCGGAGATCGAGTTGTGGATTGCCGGTGTACTCGAAGCGTTCGAACACGACGGGCGGCCGTTTGCCGAGATTCAGCTTGATTCGATAAAGGTCCGTTCGGAAAATGATTTACCCGAAGTAGATTTATTTTTTTCATTTAGCGAGACGGATGAAGTAACATTATTTGCTATAAACATCGAAGGGAACAGAGAGACACGCGACCGTATTATCTATCGCCAGGCGGGAGTTTTTCCCGGCGATCGGTTTTCGCGTGAACGTATTGATAACATTCGTCCGCGGTTGCTCCGGACCGGCTTGTTCCGGTCGGTTGCAGAGCCGGAGCTGCAAATTGACCGGCGGGGCGGGACGCTTCTTTTACGTGTTGAAGAGTCACGTTTTAATTCGTTTGATGGAATAGTGGGATATGTTCCGACCGATGGCGGCGAAGGTTTTTTTACCGGGTTGGCGCATATTGTAATGCGCAATTTATTCGGTACAATGCGGCGGGTCGAGTTCCGCTGGCAGCGTGAAACCGAGTTAACGCAGGAATTATTTTTCGGTTACCGGGAACCGTACGTCGCGGGATTTCCGGTAAGCGCAGCAGGGTCATTTAAACAGCGGCAGCAAGATACAACGTATATACAAACCCGCACCAGGGTAAACGTTGCAACCGATGTTTTCCGCCAGTTCACGGTGGGTGTCTCGTATGAATATGAATCCGTTATACCTTCGGTTGATGTGATAGTTCAGCGAGTCCGTGAATCTTCCTCAAATTTACTCGGCATCGATTTCAGTTACGATACGCGCGATGATAGGTATGCACCCCAAAGCGGAATGGTGTATTTAACAGAATACCAGACGGGCCGGCTGACGCGGCAAACCGGAAACGGCGACGCGACCGAAACGCTGCGGCGTTTTGCTATTGATTCGGAATTGTTTATTTCGCCGGCAAGCCGGCAGGTAATTAAGATCGGCGTCCACGGGCGTGAAGTGCAATTAGACGATTATCAGATAAGCGATCTTTTCCGGTTCGGCGGAACGCGGACGCTTCGCGGATATAGTGAAGGACAATTTACCGGATCGCGGGTTGCCTGGAGCAACCTTGAATACCGTTTTATGACGGGACAACGATCATATTTATTTGGATTTTTCGACAGCGGTTATTATTATGTACCATCGGTTGATCAACAACAGCTCGAACGGGAATCGTTCGAATATGGATACGGGGTTGGGCTGCAGGTGGAAACCGCAATCGGACTTATTTCCGTCGGGTTCGGTTTCGGGAAGGACGATACGTTCAGCACCGGAAAAATTCACCTTGGAGTTATTAACGAATTTTGATTGATACTGCTCTTCAGGAAAAGATCACAACCCGGATACCGGACTGTAATGGTGATAGTACCTACATAGAGCGTTTATTGCAATCGGATGGTATCACTGTAATTGCCGGTGTCGATGAAGCCGGGCGCGGACCGCTCGCAGGTCCCGTTGTGGCAGCAGCCGTAATATTACCTCTCGAATTTTCCATACCGGGGATAACAGATTCCAAATTAATCCCGCAAATAAGACGATCCCGGCTTGCCCTTGCAATTGAAGAGACGGCAGTGGATATCGGTATCGGCGTGGTCGGGCCGGAGGAAATAGACCGGATAAACATTTTGCAGGCGACAAAGAAGGCGATACATATTGCCGTTAATTCACTTTCAATTAAACCTGAGTTACTGTTAATAGACGGAAAATATCTCGATTGTCCCGGTCATCGGTCGGCGTCGATTATCAAAGGCGATGTCTGCTGCCGCACCATAGCCGCAGCGTCGATTATGGCAAAGGTTACACGGGACGGAATTATGAATCGATTGCACGAAGCGTATCCTGCGTACGGCTTTAATAAACACAAAGGATACCCTACAAAGGAACATAAGGCGGCTATCAACAAATACGGATATTCACCGGTACACAGACGATCATTTCGTATGAAACATGAAGAATAAACACGAAGTCGGGAAGTCGGGCGAAGAGCGCGCGGTGAACTTTCTGAGGCAGAAGGGGTTTTCGATAATTAAAACGAATTACCGGACATCCTTTGGAGAAATAGATGTTATCGCCCGTGATGGAGATACGATTGTATTTATTGAGGTGAAGTCGCGGCGGTCGTTGTCGTTCGGCGCTCCCGAACAAGCAGTCGATTCGATAAAAAAGAACCGGATTAAGAAGATAGCGAATCAGTTTATCTCGCATTATCAGTTGTTCGACCGGGATTGCAGGTTCGATATTGTCGCCTTGTATTATGAAGGCCAGGCAGTACAGATAAAACATATACCGAATGCGTTTTATTAAGGAAAACGTGCCCGTCATTTAAAAGAGGAGCACTTATGAGTGGATTACTTCTTATTGTCCTTATAATAATCTTCGTTTTCATTGCATATGTTACATACGGTGCATTCATCGCACAAAAACTCGGTATCAACCCTGCGAGAAAAACACCGGCGCACACAAAGTCCGATAACGTAGATTATGTCCCGACAAACCGCTTTATTGTGCTCGGTCATCACTTCGCATCGATTGCCGGGGCCGGGCCAATCGTCGGTCCGGTGCTTGCGGCGGCATTCGGATGGCTGCCGGTGTACCTGTGGATACTTATCGGCGGTATTTTTATGGGCGCCGTACACGATTTTTCCTCTACCGTCGCTTCGCTCAGACACGAAGGGAAATCGATTGGTGAGATCATACGCATGTATATCGGCGATAGAGGCAAAAAATATTTTCTTGTTTTTAGTTTTGCAACTATGCTGCTTGTTATCGCGGTGTTTACCAATATTGTATCCACAACCTTCGTCGAAGTGCCGGGCGCGGCAAGTGCTTCGGTTTATTTTATCGGACTCGCCATCGTATTTGGTGTCGTGCTCCGGCGGTGGTCGGGAAATTTATTGTCGCTGACGGCAATAGGGATAGTTCTCTTGTTCATTGGTATCTGGTTCGGTGAAAACAATCCGCTTGTTCTCTCTTCCGATACAGAGACTGCCGTCAATCTCTGGCGGGTAATATTACTTGTGTACATATTTTTCTCTGCAGTGGCGCCGGTGTGGTTATTGTTACAGCCCCGCGATTATCTTAATTCATTTATGCTCTATGCGGTAATGATCGGCGGGCTTATCGGGATTTTTGTAATGAATCCGACGGTGAATCTGGAAGCGTTTCGTGGATTTCGCGTCGCAATGGGTGCGGAAGGAGCATTGGTTTGGCTCTTCCCGATTTTGTTTGTCACGGTTGCGTGCGGTGCAATATCCGGCTTCCATTCTCTTGTCTCATCGGGGACTACGGCGAAACAACTCGACAATGAAAAAGATGCAAAAATTGTTGCATACGGCGGCATGCTCATTGAAGTTGTGCTTGCCGGCGTCGCTATTATTGCGGTAGCGACGCTTGTGACCTCACAGTTTAACGAGTTTTACTCGGCAGGTCAATACGTTGCGGCATTTGCAGTCGGTGTGGGTACATTCATTTCTGCAATTCCCGTTCTGAACATACCGGTGGAAACCGGAACTACATTTGCAGCACTGGCGGTCTCGGCTTTTGCGCTTACATCGCTTGATACATGCTGCCGGTTATCCCGGTATCTTTTTCAGGAGTTTTTCGACGACAGCGATAAACCCGTTCTGAAACAATTCTCATCCAACCGGTATATCGGAACCGCTTTTACCGTAGTATGCGGCGCCGCGCTTGTATTTAGCGGAAGCGCAGGCGCGTTATGGCCGGTATTCGGATCTGCAAATCAGTTACTTGCCGCCCTGGCATTGCTTGCATCATCGGTATGGCTTGCCAAACGTGGTATCGATAACTGGTTCGTTCGCTATCCTATGATATTTATGTTTGCCGTTACATTAACCGCCCTGATAATACTTGGGTATAACAATTATGCAGTAGGGAACTACCTTCTTACGGTAATCGCAGGTGTATTGTTTGTCCTTGCAATCACACTTGCCGCTCAGGCAGCACGGAGTTTTTCACGGTCAGGAAATGAACGAACAAACGATATTATTATTTGATTTTCACGGGTATCATTTCTATATTAAAAGGTTGTTTTACTTCACGTTGTATTTCAATTAAATTTTTCCTGCCGTTTACAGTACTATATAATTCGGAGGTGTAATGAAAATTGCTGTTTGTGTGAGTCATGTCCCGGATACCGAAACTAAAGTAAAGATCGGATCCGACGGCCGTACGATCGATCCATCCGGCGTGAATTACATTGTTAATCCTTATGATGAATTTGCCGTCGAAGAGGCGTTGAAAATACGTGATAAGGAAGGAGGGGAAGTGCTTGTCGTTTCCCTGGGAGGAGATGCCAACAAGGAAACGCTTCGAAAGGCGCTCGCAATGGGTGCAGATAAAGCTGTTTTGTTGAAAGACGCGGAGATACGCGATTCGTTTGCTATTGCAAAGGGGATTGCCGAGTATCTTAAAACGTACGAACCCGATTTGATCCTCGTCGGTAAGCAATCGATCGACTATGATAACATGCAGGTAGGAGGACTCATTGCTGAATTTCTCGGGTTGCCGTCGGTGAGCGTTGTCGTTAAACTTGAAATAGCCGACGGAAAAATTAAAGCGGAGCGCGAGATAGAAGGCGCTCACGAATTTGTGGAGGCAACGCTCCCGTGTGTGGTTGCAGCCCAGCGTGGTTTAAATGAGCCCCGGTATCCTTCGTTAAAGGGAATTATGCAAGCGAAGAAAAAACCGATCGAGGAAGTGGAGGCGGCTAAAGTCGAGTCCCGGGTACAAGTGCTCGCAATGAAAAAGCCCCCTGAAAAACAACCGGGTAAGATTGTCGGTGAAGGAACGGATGCGGTGCCCGAATTAGTTCGCCTGTTGCGCGAGGAAGCAAAGGTCATTTAATACCGCCAATATCAATTTTCGACAATTAAATTCAGGAGAATAACAGTTTATGAGTGTCACAATAATTGCAGTTGCGGAACAACGAAACGGTGAGATAAAGAAAACATCATTTGAAGCAATCCGAAAAGCGAGCGCAATTGCCGGTGAGCTCGGAGGGACATTAAAAGCTCTGATTATCGGGAACGCCGTTAACGATGCTGCCGGAGCGCTCGGTAAATACGGCGTAGAAAATGTAATTGCTGTCAATAATGAAAAGCTTGCTCACTATTCGACAACCGGCTATACAAAAGCTGTTGCCGAAGTTGTGAAAAAAGAAGGTGCACAGATGATATTTTTATCCGCTACGGCGTTCGGTAAAGATCTTGCACCGTGTGTTGCCGCGCGCGTTGATGGGGCAGTAGCGGGGGATTGTACGGAATTAAAAGTTGATGGAGGAGATATTATAGCAACCCGCCCGGTTTATGCCGGTAAAGCTCTCGTGGACGTGAAAGTCGAAGCTCCCGTGAAAATTTACACATTGCGTCCGAATGTATTTCCGGCGGGCGATCCCGATGAATCGGCAAGCGAAGCAAATGTTGAAGAATTGACGGTTGATATATCCGACGATGATTTAAAATCGAGAGTAACGGAAATTACCGAAACTTCTAAGGGAAAACTGGACGTTACCGAAGCGGATATCATAGTTTCCGGCGGCCGCGGACTTAAAAGCCCCGATAATTTTTATCTCATTGAAGAACTTGCAGATGTACTCGGCGCCGCAGTCGGTGCATCGCGCGCCGTGGTCGATGCCGGATGGCGCCCGCACGATGAACAGGTCGGTCAGACGGGTAAAACGGTGAGCCCGGCGCTGTATGTTGCCGTCGGGATATCCGGGGCGGTCCAGCATCTTGCAGGAATGTCTTCATCGAAGTATATTGTAGCAATCAATAAAGATCATGATGCCCCGATATTCCAGGTAGCCGATTACGGTATAGTGGGAGACGCTCTGGAAATCGTTCCGGTTTTAAAGGATGAATTAAAGAAAAGTCTTGGAAAATAAATTTGAATTTTATGTTGCTTCTTTATAGATTAATATACAAGTACAGTAAGCAATATTTTTCTCATAAAACGTGTTTGATATTTATTCGAGGAGGATGGCGTGTCAGATAATAATAAAGTTCAGGTTGAAATAATGGGATTGGCTGCAAGTCCCGCCAGCGGAGGGGCGTATGCACTTATTTTGAAAGAAGTGTCGGGCAGCAGGCGTTTGCCGATCATTATCGGCGCCTTTGAAGCGCAAGCGATTGCGCTGGAGATGGAAGGAATAAAACCTCCTCGACCGTTAACACACGATTTGATAAAAAGTATTATCGATACCCTCGGCGTCTCCCTGCATGATGTATTAATCAGCGAATTACGCGACGGAACATTTTTTGCCCGTCTCAGTATCAACTCCCTGACGACAGAGATCGATTCGCGTCCGAGCGATGCAATTGCGCTTGCCGTACGATACGGGGTTCCGATCTTTGTTTCGGAGCTGGTGATGAATGAAGCGGCATTTATTCCGGAGGAAGAAGGGGAAGAAAAAAGCGATATCGATCAAATGCTCGGCGGGTCGTCGAAAAGCGGCGAGGGAAAGCCGCCGCAGAAAATGACCCGGCTTGAAATGCTGCAGAAGCAACTAAAAGAAGCGATCGATCGTGAGGATTATGAATCCGCGGCAAAAATTCGTGATGAGATTCGTTCACTAAGCCAGGGAGATTAATTTTTGTAGAATCTTCATATCGCACAAACCAACCACAAATTACAAAGGTGCACTGTTATGGTACGACCCATTCTGTATAGTTTTTTCGTTGCTATCCTATTTTTTTCCTTCTCTATTCAATCAGCGACCGCAACAGTAGACGAAGAAGTGTCGCTGGAACAAATGATCGAAGAGATCGACTACTTTGCAGAGAAAACGTTCGAACATGGAAAAGCATTGGAACTCTTATATAATGCAAACGATCTCTTTCCCGGCAATGATGAGATATTGTGGCGAATTAGCAGAACATATGCGGATAGTGCAGAAGTATTGCAGCACACGCCGGATCATGATGAGGATACCATTCTCGGTCTTTATGAGACCTCGCGCGATTATGCCGATCGTGCTATCGAAGCGAACCCCGCCAGTTCGATGGCATTTACACGACGCGCCATTGCGACCGGTCAGATAGCATTGTATAGAGGTATATGGAGTGCGGTTAGTCTTGTAAAAGAGACTCGCGAAGCCATAGAAAAAGCCGTCGAACTTGACAATGAAAATTCCATAGCTCATTTTGTGCTTGCTCGTTCGCATGCGGAGGTGAGTCAGCGACCGAGGATTGTACGCGGTCCGCTCGGTCTCGGATGGGCAAATATCAATAGGGCGTTGGATCATTTCGATATTGCGGTTGCACTGCGTCCCGATTATATCCGGTATCGACTTGACGCGGCGCGGGCTTTTATTCGTGAAAAAGATTACGGTCGCGCTGAAGATTTGCTTGCAAGGGTCGCCGATCTGCCGAATAATTCACAATTGGATGATATGTATCGGGAACAAGCGCTTGAGTTACTCGAAGAGGTGAGAAGTCGTTGAGGTCCGATATAAAAGCTTTTTTATTTGATCTTGGAAGTGTTATTGTCGATGTGCATCTTGATAATTTCTTGCCCGTTCTCGGGTTGGACGGAAAGATAAGCGTTGATGAAGCAGTTGAAAAATATGTATCATCGGGAATTAGCAGTGAGTTCGAACGAGGCAGGATTTCTTTTGACGAGTTTTATGAGAGATCCTGCCGTTTGTTTGATATGGATTTTGAAAAATCCCGATTTCTTAAGGCATGGAAAGCTATTATCGGCGATGAAATACCGGGTATGTTCGACCTGATTCAACGATGCGGGCGGCACGCACCGGTTTACCTGCTTAGCAATACGAACGAACCGCACTTTGAAGAATCATTGCGGAAATCGCCTGCGCTGCAGTTGATGAAACAATTTTTTCTTTCCTATGAATTACAGCTTCTGAAACCCGATCCCCGCATCTATACTGAGACCATTAACCGGGTCGGTATACCGGGGAATCAAATATTTTTTACCGACGACCGTGAAGACAACATCGAGTCGGCAAAAAAAGTAGGTTTACAGGCGGTTCGTTTTCATAATGTCGGGCAGCTTGAATCGGTATTGCAAAAGATACCGGTTTAATTTTCCGGAACGATACTCTCATTTTGTTGTGAGTAACGCTGTACCAATTCCGCCATATCGCGAACAGCTCTCTCGAGACCCGTAAAAACCGCTCTGCTTATGACGGCGTGACCGATACTGACTTCTTCAACTTCCGGTATCTGTGCAATCGGTTTAATATTAGTATAATTCAGTCCGTGTCCGGCGTTTACTCCAAGATCGAGTGAACGTGCAAGCTCGGCTACGTGACGAATCCGATCGAGGTGTTCCTCGGCCTCGGGATAAGTCCGGGCGTTTGCATACTCGCCCGTGTGAATCTCAATATAATCGGCTTCGATCTCATGTGCTAATCGAATATATTCATCTACCGGATCGAGGAACAGACTTACTGCAATATCCTTTTTGTGAAAGCGCTGAATGGCGGAATGAATGGTTTTTTTGTTGCCGATAAGGTCGAGGCCCGATTCGGTAGTAAGTTCCTGTCTTCTCTCAGGAACAAGCGTCACGAGCTCGGGTATAATTTCCAGGGCAATGCTGATTATTTCCTCTGTAGCCGCCATCTCGAGATCAAGACGGGTTTTGATTGTTTCACGAAGAAGCCGAACATCGCGATCGTTGATGTGTCTCCGGTCTTCTCTCAGATGACATACGATTGCCTCCGCTCCGGCAAGCTCGGCTATGTGCGCTGCCGTAACCGGATCCGGTTCGATGCCGCCGCGCGCTTCGCGTATTGTTGCTACATGATCGATATTTATTCCTAATCGCATGAGATTCTCCTGTTGTTTGTATCAAAAGTGTGTATAATGTACATTAATTTAACGAGTGATTCAAGTGAATGTTTTTACGGTAGTTAATAACGGTTAACAATGGTTGAGAACGGTTGCTAAAGGTTGCAAAAAGTGTATCTAATTAAGAAAAACTCTCCGGAACGGATGTAACAGCAATTAACAGAAATTAACCGTTATTAACCGAAGAATTTCAAGCCAAATTTTAGTATTATTAAACGAATAAATAACCGGCCCGGGTGTATATATAACACAACCAATAACGAACAAAAATGGCTGCGGCTAATTTACCTGAAGATAACGAATTGATCCGTCGAAGTGCTGCCGGGGATAAGAGCGCATACGGCATGTTCGTGACGCGGTATATGCAGCGATCGTATTACCTTGCACGTACGTTTACCGGATCGCACGAGGATGCGCTCGATCTGTCGCAGGAAGCGTTCGTCAGGTTGTGGCGGTCGCTTAAAAAGCTGGATCCGGAGAAGGATTTCTTCCCCTACTTCTATGCGATACTGCGCAACATGTGTCTGAATGCTGTTCGCGATGCGAAGAGGCGGGCGATGCCGTTCTCGTTTACCATCGATGACGGAGAGGTACCCGGAGCAGCATCGATGCTGCCCGATTCAATCGTGACGCAATCGGAGCTGCCCGGTATGGTTGAAAAAGTGTTTGAGAGCATACCGGCAGAAGACAGGGAGATCATTTTATTAAAGGATATGCACGGCTATTCTTATAAGGAAATCGCAGCGTTGCTGTCGGTACCGTTAGGTACCGTGATGTCCAGACTGTACACTGCCCGAAGCCGTTTTAAAACAAATATAAAAGAGATGGGATATGAGCACTCCGAATGAAAAAGAACGCGCACGCCGATTAATGATGTCGGCTATCGACAGCGAAATCAGGGAAAAAGAACGGAGCGAGCTCGCCGGCTATTTAAAGAAATATCCGGAACTTGAGGAGGAATTCAAAGACTTTAAAAATCTAAAGGAGATAACCATGAACGTGAACTATACGCCTCCGCCCGAATCGGTGTGGGATAAATACTGGCTTGGTGTCTATAACAAACTTGAACGGGGAATCGGGTGGATACTCTTTTCACTCGGCGCCGTTGTTTTGTTGATTTACGGATTATACTTGCTGATAGAGTCGATACTCGTCGATGTAGAGATTGCGTGGTGGCTTAAGATTGCGATATTCTCGGTAATTGCCGGCGCCGTTATGTTGCTGGTGTCCGTCATTCGCGAAAAAGTTTTTCTCCACAAATCTGAACGGTATAAGGATATAAAAAGATGATCATCACAACATCAAGCAGCATTGCAGGCAAGAAAGTAGTAAAAACGATTGGCATAGTTAAAGGCAATACCATTCGCGCACGACATCTTGGACGGGACGTCCTGGCATTTCTCAAACTTCTTGTGGGCGGTGAGATCGAAGACTACACAAAAATGATGGCCGAATCCCGCGAACAGGCGATCGACCGCATGGTGGAAGAAGCACAGCAAATGGGCGCAAGCGCCATTATCGATATCCGGTTTTCAACGAGCTATCTAATGAGCAGTGCAGCGGAGATACTGGCATACGGAACGGCGGTGGTTGTTGAATAGTTCGTAATTTATACTGTTGTTTATTATATTAATGACATCGGCGCCATAATTAGGTTATGTCCTCTGTATTAATGCAATGAACACCCCCGAAGAAATACGCCTGCGAAAGAAAGCCATCAGCATTGCGCTGATAATCGGCGCGTTAATGCTGGTTGCAAAAATCGGCGCCTATTTCCTGACCTCTTCAGCCGCTATTCTTTCCGATGCTCTCGAATCCGTAGTACACATTTTTGCTACTTCTATTGCATTCTATAGCATCATCGTAAGTTCACGACCGCCGGATCGCAATCATCCTTACGGACACGGAAAAGTGGAGTTTTTTTCAGCCGGACTTGAGGGTATGCTCATCATTATCGCAGCCATTGTTATTGTGTTTGAGGCAGTGCGTGGTATGATCGTCGGGAGGGAGCTGCAAAATCTCGATTGGGGTATCTATATCATAGCCGGAGCCAGTGTGGTAAATCTTGTGTTAGGATGGTACCTTGTACGAATAGGGAAGAAAACCGATTCTTTGACCCTTGTAGCGGACGGAAAACACGTGCTCACCGATTTTTACACCAGCGCCGGCGTTATCGGCGGTTTGTTAATAGTGTATTTCACCGGGATCGAACTGCTCGATCCTCTGGTCGCCATCGCGGTTGCTCTGAATATATTGTATTCCGGCGGTAAGCTGATACGGCAGTCCGTTGGCGGGCTGATGAACGAATCGGATACCGAGCTTTTGAAAGACCTTGTTGACCAGCTCAATGAGCATAAACGTGAACCGTGGATCGATATTCATCAGCTCAGGTCGTGGCGATCCGGCGATAAGCATTATATCGATTTTCATCTTACGATGCCGTATTATTGGGATGTGGAAACAGCACACGATGAGCAGTTAAACGTCGTGGAATCGTTAAAAGGTCTCATGGAGGGGAAAGCAGAGGTGCTTATTCACATTGACCCGTGTGTACCGTCCTGTTGCAAGTTTTGCCGGATGAGTAACTGCGAGGTTCGCAAGGAGGAGTTTAGTGGATGGAGGCAATGGACTGTCGAGCATGCAATTGCCCCTCCAAAATATAAGGATCCCGGGTAATCTGCATATGTGACGGTATTCATGGCGATTCAACTGAAAACTTAGTATATTTATATATAATCATAATCAGAATAAAATAACTACAGTGACTATAATGAAAAATACAGTGTGGGTCGGACTCGGCTTTGCTATTGGACTGGGGGTAGGGTTTATCCTGCGGTTATCAATGGTTAGACGAGAGAAAGAACCTTTCTATTATAAACGGTACGTTCAAAAAGGTGATTTTGCTTTGCGTGATACGGAAAGCGCCATCTCACGTGCTGAATTTTAAAAAATTGCATATACAAATAGGTACTTTACGGCATCAGAGTATCTTTTACTATACGGGAGTACGTTCTATAACTCCCGGAACAATGATGTATTGAGTATGTACTATTATTACACTTTTGCAAATCAGAACAGGTTAGGAAATGTCTAAAACAGTTACATGGATAGCGACAGCAGTAACGTTGGCAGTACCCGTGACACTGTTGCTTTGTAAAATCAAAACGAAACGTAAAGAAAATATTATCAATAAACGTTACAGCACCGACGATATTTTGTTCGATATATAACCGCTGTAACGTTACCGGCGGAATACCCTTCACAATTATAAAACGCCGTACGGGTCAATATCTATTATTATTTTAACGTCTCGAGGTATTTTTTGCGGAAACGATCTCCGGATCGACTCCCGCAGCATTTTTCCCGCCGGATCGATTTTTTTCGATGCTTTAATAATCAGATGATAACGGAACAAATTTTTTATCCGGGCAAGCGCTGCCGGTGAAGGACCGAGAATAATAAATTCCGCAGGAACGGATTCCATTAATTTCTCGCGAATCTTCTCAAGTAGTGACTCTGCCGGGTGTTCCTCATCCGACCGTGATTCGATCAACGCCAGACGTGTGAGGGGAGGCCACTGTGTCTCTGTTCTTTTCGCCATCTCTTCTTCGAAAAAGGATTTAAAATCGTGTGTCGTTGCATGTTTTATGCTGTAGTGATCGGGGAAGTTGGATTGTATAATGACTTCACCTTCGACCGCACTTCGTCCTGCACGCCCGGCGACCTGGGTTAAAATCTGAAAGGTTCTTTCAGCAGACCGGAAATCCGGCAAGAGCAATTGTGTATCGGCCGATATGACGCCCACGAGTGTAACACGATCAAAATCCAGACCTTTTGCCACCATTTGTGTCCCGAGTAAAATATCATATTCACCGTTGCCGAATTTATTCAGTATTCTGTTATGGGATCCCTTGCGGGTGGTTGAATCGAGATCCATTCTTGCAATGCGCGCGTCCGGAAAAAACGCCGTCAATTCCTCTTCAACCCGTTGGGTGCCGTATCCCTGGTACACAAGGCGTATACCTCTGCACTTCGGACACATATCCGGCGGATTACTTAAACGTCCGCAGTAATGACAGCGAAGATGTTTTTTAATTTTATGATAGGTCATCGTCACGCTGCAATCGGAACATTCTTCGATGTGGCCGCAATCGAGACATTCAAGATATGGTGAAAAACCCCGACGGTTCTGTAATAAAATTACCCCTTCGTTTCGTTCGATACGCTGCTGTATATGATCGCGCAGCAGGCGTGAGATCGAAGTTGTGGTCCCCGGTTGTTCTTCCCTGATCGCTTTTCTCTCATCACGCATATTGATGATATGTACTTTCGGCAGCGGAAAGGTATTGATTCTTTCGGGAAGTTCGACAAGTTGATATTTGTTTGCAAGTGCATTGTTGTATGATTCGAGTGAAGGTGTTGCCGAACCGAGCAATACGATTGCGTTATTGTAATACGCACGCATAATGGCGACGTCGCGTGCATTGTATCGGGGTGTGCTGTCGAATTGTTTGTACGATGATTCGTGCTCTTCATCGACAATGATTAGTCCGAGATTGGTAAGCGGCGCAAATATTGCCGAACGCGGGCCGATGGCAATCGATGCTTTCCCGTCGCGTGCACGTTTCCATCCGTCATACCGCTCGCCCTCCGATAAGCGGCTGTGAAAAACGACCACGTCTTCTTTGAAATGTCCCCGAAAGCGCTGGACAATTTGCGGCGTCAATGATATTTCCGGCACGAGCACGATGGCTGTTTTTCCTGCACGCCGTGCGTGATGTATTGCTTCAATGTATACCTGCGTTTTTCCGCTTCCGGTAATCCCATGCAGCAGTAATGTCCGGTGTTTTTCTGCATCGAGCGAATCCTGCATCATCTTGAGGGCTGCCTGTTGATGAAAAGTAAGGGCAACATCATCGGGCGGATCGGGTGATTCGAATTCCTCGCGCGATACGGTTTGTTTTTCAATGAGAATAAGTTTGCGTTCTTCGAGCGCCTGTAAAACGCTCCTCGAGGCGCCGGCTTTTTGTAATAAAGCTTTCTCGGAAATAGCTGAATCTTTTTTAAGTTCTGATAAAGTATCAAGAATGGCGGCTTGTTTTTTGGCGCGTCCGCTCAATTGGTCGATGGCATCGCGTATTTCACCGGAAGTATTATCGCGGGTGTTTAACCGGACGAACGTTTCCGTCCTGGGTTTAATTTGTGTTCGCGGCAATGCATCGTAAATAGATATATATTTTTCCTGTGCAAGCTCATTGATCGGCGCGTAGATATTTTCGAACCTCGTAAGCTTTTGTAATTGAGTTATTGTTAGTTCTTTTTGTTCCTGTAGGTTATGAATAATTGCAGCTTTTCGCGGTGCACGCTTACGCCATTCTTCGATTAATGTTAACGAAGGTTCTTTCTCCAGGCGGATTGTTCGTTTGCTTTCACCGATAAGTCCTGCAGGCGTCGCACTGCGGAGCACTTCACCAAGCGGCGCCATATAATAATCCGATATCCACTTGCAGAGTTTAAGCATATCGTCGGTCAAGGTAGGTTTGGGATCGAGCACATCCTTGATTGGCTTGATCGCCGGCAGTGTTGTTGAATCGGGATGCTCGACAATGTAACCGATCTTGTATTTTTTCCCGAACGGAACCATAACCCGTGCTCCCGGCACTGCAGTCGCGGTCAACTCCGGCGGGACACTATACGTAAACAGCCGGTCGAACGGAAGCGGTAATGATACGTTTGCAAGTGTGGAATTCATACATATAATTTACGGCGAAACGGGGGGAAATCAAAGTGTTGTGAGATAAATTGATTAAACAAATTATGCCACCAAAACACCAAAAACACTAAATCACACAAAAGTTGACGTCAACTGTTTTAAAATGTTATTTGGTGTTTTTTGTGCTTCGGTGGCGAAAAAAATTACTTTTAAAATTCCTAGGCAATTAAATAGGGTTAGGATTTGACGCCCAATCGCCGGTATACCTCAATCAACGGAATATTGTGCTGCTCTGCAATACGTTTGCAATCTTCGAATTCCGGTTTCGTGTAGGTGCGTCCGTCTACCTCAACGGTTTTCATCCGAACTTTACCGAATTCCGTATCGACAGTTTTCTCGTCGCGTTTGAGTATTTTCCGGTTCATCCGCCGGTACCGGACGCCTAATGTCGTTGTTTCGGCAAGCAGCGTATTTATAACGGCGTCCTGATTATTTAGTGTACACAAAGCCGTTATTATGATGCCCGGTCTTCCTTTTTTCATAATAACCGGCGTGAGAAAAGCATCACGTGCGCCCGATGAAAACAGTTTATCGATGATATACGGATATAACTCCGGATTCATATCGTCAACGTTTGCTTCTATAATCGTTATTTCTACCCCGGCATACAGCGGTTCTATAGTACCAATGGCAATGCGAAGAACGTTCGGAAGAGAATTGAATGTTTTCGTTCCCGAACCGTAACCGATTGTGTCAAAGGTGACCGATTCAATCGAGAGTATTCCGCGTGATAACGTTTTTATGATCGCCGCACCGGTGGGAGTGGTAAGCTCATCCGAAACGTCGGTAAACACAACCGGATAGCCGCGCAGGATTTCCATTGTAGCGGGAGCCGGCGTTGGAATAACGCCATGTGCGCTCTTTATAGTCGAAGCCGCGCCGACTTTTACCGGCGATGAATACACCGATTGGACGCCGAGATAATCGAGGCCGATTGCTGCCCCGACGATATCGACAATAGAATCGATCGCTCCTACTTCGTGAAAGTGAATATTTTCAACCGGCGTATCGTGTATCTTTGCTTCTGCCTTTGCAAGAGTGTGGAAAATTGATAGGGCGGATTCTTTCACTCTTTGCGATAGAGTACTTGTCCCGATCAGCTTTTTTATATCCGTGTAATGTCGGTGCTGTGTATCTTTTGCTGAAACGACCACTTCCAGCTTAACCGCGGTAATGCCGCTGTGCTGCACATGTTTTGTTTCGAGTTCGTATCCGGTAACCGGCAACCTGGTTAACTCATCCTGGAGATAATTCAGCGGAACGCCGGCATCGACAAGTGCGCCGAGCGTCATGTCGCCGCTGATGCCCGCAATGGTATCGAAGTATGCAATCTTTTCACTCATTGGATAAATTAACGGTTATATGTTTTTTTAAGTGTCTTAGTATTCTGTTCGTTGCACCGGCATTTTCTTTGACCAGTTGTCTGCATACTGCGCCCGTTTGTTTTCTGAATTGAGAATCCGACAGCAGCCGTTGAAAAATCGCGTGCATCGACTGCTGGTCGGTAACAACAAAACCACCGGTTCGCCGCGCCAGTTCCACCGCTTCCTGTGAATTGGTATGTTTCGGTCCGAACACGACAGGTATACCATACACAGCGGCTTCGAGGACGTTGTGTACGCTCGATTTAAAACCGCCGCCAATATACGCAACATGAGCGTATTTATATAACGTGACAAGTATTCCTACACTATCGACGAGTACTAATTTCTCACCTTTGTAGTTATTGATATGAGAAAATCTTATATGTGTAATTTCGGGGCTGATTTGTTTCTCTATGCGTTCGAGATTTTGTTCGGTCGGTTCGTGAGGAACAAGAAGGGTGAATAAATTCTTTTCTTCTTTGTACAGTTTTTTCAGTGCCGGAATGATGTGTTCTTCATCCGATTGCCAGCTGCTTCCGATAACCAGAACTTTTTTCCTTCGGGTAAATCCTCTGGGAAGAAGATCAATTTCCTGCGCCGCCTTGCTTCGTTGCAAAACCTGGTCATAGCGGGTATCTCCGACTTCTTCGATGAGGGGATGCTCCAAACCGAATCGTTTAAATTGGCGGGCATCATAGTCCGTAACGGTAAGAACAGCGGTGAACAGATCGAATAAATGACGGTGAAATGTTCGCAACACCGGCATTAATCTGAACGATTTTTCGCGCAGTGTTGCACTTGATAGGAAAAACGGGATCCCCGACTCGGCCAATACCCATACATGATTCGGCCAGATATCGTACCGGATAAAAACCGCTGCATCCGGTTTGATGCGATGAATGAATTTGCGCGCTAACCGGCGGCTATCGAGCGGCATATATGTTATGACATCGGCGAATTTATAATTTATTGAATGCCGGTATCCGGACGGTGAGTAAAAACTTACGATAATTGTTCCGTCAGGATAGGCAGACTTCAGCGTCTGGATTATTGGTTTTGCCTGTTCAAATTCTCCGAGGGAAGAAACATGAAACCAAATCCGCGGCTGTCCTTTGATAAGGAGATTGAGCGATTGATTAAGTTTGTCGAACAATTGCGCGCGATCGTGGAAACCGTCCCGGATTTTCTTGTTGAAAAGTGAAGCCGATCGTGCAATCACATACAGTACGGGAAATGTAATAATATTGTATATGTAGAACCAGAATGTTTTCATGTATGATCTATGGTTACAACGACTTTGCCGAAGCTCTCGCGTCTCTGTAAATGGGCGTGTGCGTCGACGATTTGTTCAAAAGGAAATGTTTTACCTATGACCGGTTTTACTACGCCGTTTGTGTACATTTTACGCAGTTCATCGGCCGCTTTGCGAAGATAATCGGCTTTATTCGTTAATGTGGAAAGGTTAAAACCGGCGATTGTTTTGTTGGATGAGATCAATGTCGTCAGCAAAATGGGCGGCATCGTTATTATCGATTTACTTGCCCGCAAATAGCTGAACGAATCTTTCCCCATAGCGTCGGCAATTCCGTATATGATATAGCGTCCCATCGGGGCGAGCAGTTTCCATCCGGGTCTGAAAACACGTCCTCCAACGGCATCCATGATCAGGTCTACTCCATAACCGCCGGTTGCCTCTTTTATGATGGGTGCGAAGTTTTCTTTGGTATAAATGATGCAGTGATCAAGGCCATGTTCGATTGCAATGTTGCGCTTAAACTCCGATCCGACCGTGCCGAACACTTCGGCGTTGTAATGCTTTGCAAGTTGAATGACCGCAAGTCCGACGCCGCCGGCAGCGGCATGAACAAGCACTTTTTCGTTCGGCTGCAGTTTACCGAGGGTAAACAAACCGTGGTACGCCGTAAGGTATATCACCAAAAAAGAAGCGGCTTCTTCAAAACTCATTGATTCGGGAATTTGACCGGCCATATTTTGGTTTACCACTACGTATTCAGCGTGACTGCCCGTTCTGCTGTATCCCATAACCCGGTCGCCCGGTTTATGCACGGTTACT
Organism: Ignavibacteriales bacterium; assembly: GCA_003562775.1. Taxonomy (GTDB): domain Bacteria; phylum Bacteroidota; class Ignavibacteria; order T3Sed10-11; family T3Sed10-11; genus T3Sed10-11. The sequence continues at coordinate 4,429 of PWTU01000490.1, read as the reverse complement.
TTAGACCCGATTTCCGAGACAATGCCGGAAAACTCCATCCCCGGAATGAACGGCGGTTTTGGTGTGTTCGGGTAAATGCCCGTACGCATCAGAACATCGGCGAAGTTTAACCCGATTGCACGAATTTGGATTTGAATTTGATCGGCGCCCGGCTTCGGTTTTTCGGTTTCCTGAATTTGTAATACATCCGGGCCTCCGTATTTGGTAACAAAAGCTGCTTTCATAGTAAAATAAATACTAATTTCGGAAGGTCCAATTGTTGCGATAACAATATCACTAAATATTAAACAATATGCAACAAATATTTTCGGTAATTACACGTTCGCACGATTTCCCGGAACGGGAGGATGCGCATAGTTATTTCGGAAGGCGGGCGTTGGTGATTAGAGTTGCGGTTAATTTGTGATATGGAGTAGAAAAGTGGATGGCCGAAATAGGACGAGCTCTGTGTAGGTTTAAGTTGTTGTTAGCCCAATGACCACCGAAGTCGATTTTGGTACCCCTTACTTACTGAATTAAAGAAAGAGCAATCGGTTTTTCAGAGAATCTTGAGAATTACTCTGTAGTACTCTTAATACCCTCCGTATTGTTTCTCCAATAGATAATTGTTTTGATACAATAATTCCCCAATGTTCACGCCCGGTGTTGACATAATCATTGTGCAGTAACACGAAATGTTTAACATTGAATGTAATCAAACATCTCTTTTCCTTCACAGCGTACATAAGTTGTTCAGTATCTGATTTACCTTTTCGACCCAACTCTTGAGCATGCTCCACATCAAACCCTCTTTTACGAAGAATCGAACCTAAGTTGGAATGCATATCTTCATCCAAAAATAATTTGAGTTTTTTCACATTCTCTAACTATGTTCTCTGTTTCGGGTGTTGTTTGACTTGGGTTTGCCAATATTCCATGTCGGAATATTCGGCCAACTCAGTATCAATTTCTTGTTGATAGTCAAAATAATAAGCAAGCGCCGAATGAATCTGGGAAGCTGTCAAATGTGATAGAGTAGTTAGAATTTCATCCACATTCATTCCCATTTGATAATAGCCAGCGATAGTGCGTACTGTAATTCTGGTCCCTTCAATAATAGCCGCACCACCTGCGATTTCCGGATTAGACGTTATGTACGGATACGTCAAGTTTTTTGCTGCTACACTCATAGTATCTTTTCTCTCTTCATTTGCCAAATAATATTTTCTCTTATTAGTTTAAATGTATTCAAAAAAAACGAATGATACAACTTCGTTTTTTATGTTGTCTACCGGTGCGCGTTCGCTGCCCGTCCAATGATAACGGCAAATCGGCCCGAACTGTTGAATAGATGCGAGATTTCCTCGCCTTTTTTTATTTGCAGCCCATTAAAGGTATTGAGAGCGATAAAGTGTCTAACGCCGGGCATGAGGGGCGCGGTCCACCGCGTCCCCTCCATGCCGTTGTTCTCTGCTGGTTCAGTTCGTTACACTGATTGAGCGAACCCTTCTGAGGTGAATCCATCCTGATCCGAACTTCTCAATGTTGCCACCAACGTGGAATTCAAGAAGGCGAGGCATACTGGCTTCAATAGTCTTGCCGGATACTGTGGTGACTTCCACCCAAGCATCCCCTATATAGCCACCGCGACTTGCGGGAGTTTCGGCTCTAAAAACGAGTTGTTTCACATTGTCAAAGGGTACTTCCTGCTTAGCCTCACCTACCTTGAGGCTGAACGCTGTTGTTTGATCTTTATATCTGTTTCTAGCAGAATCCCAACTGCATATTCCATCATAATTTATCTTGAACAAAAAGCCATTATTGATGGTGAGTTCTTTATCGTTCCACGTTTGGATGGTAAGAGTGTATTCGGATCTTTTTTCTCCGGTACTCGCGTCTGTTCGCTTATCGTCAATGGGTTTGTGTAGAAATTGTATCTTTTTTACCCTATTAACGCTTAACTCGAATTCACCCAGTTCTGTATTACCCTTAAATCCTGCACTTGACCCATATCTTCCAAAACCGCCAGTTAGAGACGAGCCATCGCGGAGATCAAGTTTAATTGGTCTCTCCTCCGGCCACTCTTGCGATACGTCAACGAAGTCTACAGTGTTGATCTGCTTGAACGGTATCCTTACAATGAAACCGTGGTGCGAAAATGGAATAAATGTACGGGGGTTGTTCCTTGACCACGAAGTCCTGCCAATCCATCCGGGGGTTGGATACGAAAACACGTAGTTGAATACGAAATTGGACACGTCGAAGGTCGTACCTGAGGTGTCCGTACACTGAGCCGTGAAACCGGCTTCCTTGGGATTTCCAACAGCGTTGGCCGTAACGCTGGCAATGACGGCCACGACAAGGATGATTGGTGTGATGCGAGCGCTTTTCATTCCTTTATTCTCCATTTGGTTTTTTCGGTTGCGATGGGTTGCAGCCAGCCCAAAAAGGGCATGTGGCTAAAGATGCGTCAGTACGTTGCGCTTTGATCGTGCCTCCTTTCGTAATCTTGCAGAGAACGCCTGGGTCAGCCGCGCCACCGCAAAACCACCCACTTCCTGGGCAAGACCGGCTGAGCCACCAGCCCCTTCTCGGGCCAAAAATGTCGCAGCGGTGGCGTCGGCTGCACCCTTTGTTGGGCGAGCAGGCGCACGGCCGTTACCTCTACCAAAACTTGCAGGATAAACGGCCGTTACCCACAACACCTCTCTCACCAACACAACCATCTCACTTCGGCCGCGATTTACGCCGCCCACGGCCGTTACCGACCACCACAATTTTCAGGATGAACGGCTGTTGCCCACAGCTTACCTCTCACCTACACTACCAACTCACTTTGACCGCGCTGTGGAGGAGTTGTCCATAGACTTGCATCCAGTCCTTGATCCTCACCAATAGCCCGATTGGCTTTTTCTCGACACGAACGATGTGGACAAACTCGTCCACATTCTTGGTTACTGGTACGACTTTGCCGGCAAAGTTGCACGTGTATGGCTGCTTATCTCCAAATAACTTGCGTAGGAAGTCCATTTGCATTTCCTTTCATTGATCAAGTTCCAACAGGGCAACGGATGAACTGCCACGAAGCGGTCAGCTGGAGGCGCGGGTTGGGCGGCTATCCGCTCAGGTTAAGAGCGGCCAATGGTTGGACAAATAGCCTGGTCACTAAAACGCTGGACATTACATGGTACGTTCTAGTCTTCCAAAGCTGGGGCGAGTTGGATGTCATTCCCCTCTGGCAAATGCAGAGTGAACGCTTCCTTATATCTCGTCACTTTGGGACAAAGCAGACCATCAACAAATCACCAGGTAGCCGTTGGAGCATCTTCCCTGATATGAATTTTGAATCAATATCGAATTTTTGAGAATAGACCCTCCCTGCTCTGACTTCAACCTCAGAATTCATGAATGAGCAACGATCGGGCGGGAAGTCCAAAGTAACTTCGAGAAGATATTCACCTGGATCTACGTCAGCGAACTCGAATTTCCCATCTCGATCAGTGCGGGTAGTCGTGCTACCGTGCTCGCTTTTCAATTCAACTACGGTGCCCTGTTGAGCAGCACCATCAAACATGACACTTCCTTTGACTGTGCCTGTTGTACTGCACCCACTTAGTACAAATGCACAAAACAACAAGCCTATTAAATATTGAATCTTCATCGTTATTCTCCTTGAAAAAATGTGCGGCATTCAACAGTTTGCGTCATTGACCTTCTGCTTTAGATGGGGGATTTTTCCCCTTGGCTTTTACATTTAGAAAAGCCACAGTAGAAGCCACTAAAAGCACCATAAGCCAAGATACTCAAATGCAGGAGAGTGCAGCCGAACGTGCCTCGAGAAATCCCATCTCGCCCATTACAACCCCGTCGCGGACTTGGTACCTTGTGACTGGGCTGTTCTTGAATTCCATGTAGAGCAGACCTATTGTAATAACCAATACGACCAGAGAGAGCAAGATTACTTTTTTCATTTTACATCCTCCAAAATTGATAGTTGAACATATCCTGTGAAAAAGCGACTAATTTGCTTACTGGAAAACTCACAACAAACAACATTTGAAAAAACTGTCAAATCAAGAAGAGTTGCCCAACGCCTGAGTTTAGCCGATTACGGGTTAGCGAAGATACCCTCAATTACCAGAATGATTGTGGCCCAAGTTACTTTCAAAAAGAACCAAGATTAGTAATTCGGCTACAACGATTTGTTTATAGTACCGAGTACCGCACCTACCATTGCACCCATTATGCCGAAGTTAGCGCCGCCGATCATTACGCCGATGAGGCTGCCGATTCCTGTGAAGGACGACATACGGCGATCCCTCGGACCTGTTTTCTGTTCGTTCGCGATTCCTCCTTTGCCCGGTTTCTTTCAGGCACAACGGGGCTGCGGGTCAGCGGCGGGAGTGAGGCGAGCGTGCTCGCCGAAAACGACCGTCCGCTGCAGCCGCTT
>PWTU01000143.1 GCA_003562775.1 Ignavibacteriales bacterium | reverse complement strand
TAATTGTGTTGTAATAGATTTTTATATATATCCGTTTGTGAAGTCCTTCTCTGACTTCTGATCTCTGATATCTGACATCCGGACATCGCCCCACGCGGGCGCGTGGATTGTCCCGATAGTTTCTATTTTAGCCCTCTATAAGAACATCGGGATCTCCGGGGCAGGATAAGCCCGTCGGAGACGGACACCGCGTCTCTCCAGGAAAAGTTCAGCAAAGCCACTCAATCACCCAATCACTCAATCATCCATTCAAACATTCAATCCCTCCACGAAGATGGAATCCACCTCCCCTCTCTCATTCCACCACGCAGTTGGAATCCATCTCCTCGCGCACCCCTACTTCCGCCTTCTTGCAATCATACAAAAATATCCTTACAATATACATAACCGTATCACAAACCGGGAAGGATGTTATGATCTCAGAAACTACCGTTACTCAGACTCTGGAAAAGATGTCGGAAATTACACCGAACGAAGTACAGAAGATGGTTAATCTTATGAGCAAAGAACAGCCGATCATACTTGCATACCTGCTTGCCGCCGGTGAGAGTGAGGAATTCACCGAAGACGAGTCACAAATATTGTTGTTTGTCGGCGTTGTTGTATGGCAGCTTATGAGGCAGAGTACGGGCGGCATACGAAAAATCACGGAGAAACACCTGGAGAAAGTCGAGAAAACAAACGAGGCGCAGCTTGATAAACTTGCAGGAGACTCCGACGGCGATTTACTCAGCGCTGCAGAGGCGGGCGTGGAAAACTGTCCGGAACCGGAGGTGCTTCGTTACGTTATCGAAGCGTTGATGGTAGACGATGAGGGAGACTCCGACAATCCCCCCTTCAGTGAGGAGAGCTTAGGACTGGCGTATATCCACCTGAAAAATGTTCTGGATGCCTTTATCGGGAGTAAAAAATAAATTACATTACTCTATCACCTTCCCTTCAGATGGAATCCACCTCTCCACGCTCATTCCAACACGCAGGTGGAGTCCATCTCCAATCCATCTCCCAAGCACCCAATCAATCAATCATTCATTCAATCATTCAACCCTTCCCACAGATGGAATCCATGCATCCATGCATCCCCACGCACCTCACGCGCTTTCCTACCCACCCCTCGCCAGCGCGAGTTCCACGATTTTTTTCAACGCCTCGCCGAAGCTCAACCCGTACACTTCTGCGCTTCGCATAAAACCGACTTCGGGTGCGAGATCGGGGTTGGGATTTACTTCAAGTACATACAATTTTTTATCCTTGCCGAGCCGCATATCTATCCGGGCGTAATCCCTGCACCCCATAAACTGAAATGCGCGTATGGCAATTTGCTGGGCACGCCGTGCCACCGTTTTGGGTAGATCGGCCGGACATACCGGATAAGCGGTATGATATGATTCGTGAGACGGGTCCCATTTCGATTGATAGCTGACAATTTTATGAAGATGGGGCGGAACCTCCGAAAAATCGATCTCGGATATAGGCAGTGCGACCGGTTCGGCGTCGCCGAGAACCGAGACATTAAGCTCGCGTCCGTCGATGTATTCCTCCCCCAGCGCCGATTGTTCATAGTCCTCTATGATATGCTGAACTCTTTTTAACAGATCTTCGCGGTTGGTTACCACCGATTCGTTTTCGATGCCGGTGCTTGCATCTTCCCTCGCCGGCTTCACGATGATCGGATATTTCAACCCATGCCGTTTCGGTATGCTGTTTTTGCTATAGCGTTTAAACCGTGGCGTCGGTATGCCGTTCGCCAGGAGTATCTGTTTGGTGAGCATCTTCCGCTGGCAGATGCCGAGCGTTATTGCCGGAGCGCCGGTAAACGGTACTTTCAGTAACTCATACATGCCGGCAACTTTAAATTCATCCCAGGGCGAATCGTTGAACACTTCGACGAGATTGAAAATAACGTCAGGCCGATCGCGTGTAAGAACACGATGCAGTGTCGAAAACCGGTCTTTGAGATTGACTGCTTTGGTCTGAAATCCCTGCTTGTCGAGTGCTTTTCGCATTGTTTCGATATCTTCCTCCGGTGTTGGTACCGTGGTTTCAAAGTACGGTTCGAAGTCCAGTTTATCTTCGTCAACATTGTCATACTCATCGTAGGGGTACGGTTCGTTAAATAAAATTGTAACGCGTGTTTTCTTGTTCATATTTCGTTTTTCCGTCAAATGAGTAACCAGAAATAATTACGCAAATGTTTTATTAAAATCAAGGGTTCGGTTATTAGATATCGGTTAATAGTTATTAGTTAATGGTTAATGGTCGTTTCGAGCACTAATCACTATTAACCAATAACAATTAACAGTCCAACGTTGCATTTCTATGAAGAATTCAATAGCTTTGAGAAACATCTTAATATAAGTAGGTATTTTTTTTAAAAAATGGGACTCTACCCTCAACCCAATAAGTGGACATGCGGACCGTTTGCGCTTAAACACGCTCTCGTAATGCTCGGTGTATTCGTTGACGAAACCAGGATTGCACGAATCGCCGGTACGCATTGGTGGTCGGGCACCGACGAGATTAAGCTTGCCCGTGCGGCTCGCGCTTTTAAAACGGATATGAAGCTGATACGCCGCCGCGATCCCGAGCTTGCCCGGAAAGCATTGCTGGGATATTTAAAGAAAAACCGTCCGTGCGTGATTTGCGTCGATCAGTGGAATCACTGGATAACGGTGGTGAACGGGGAGCGCGGCAGGTATGGCCGGTATGTAATCATCGATTCAAAAGCGGCGCCGGTGGTGAACATCCTGACCTGGCCTCAACTACGGCGCAGGTGGGGATATATCGATTACGACAGCGACGATGACCGTCCTATATTTGATTTGCATCCCATTCAGCCGAGGTTTCGCGTCAGAACGAAAGCATCGTTCTCTATTCAACGCGCGAAATATTTACGCCGCTCCGATAACTCCGAGTTTGCTTTTTACTGGGATGAGTATGTCGCCGACCTGCTCACAATATGCAGACCCCGCACGACGCGGAGTCATGAGGTTATCTCGATGGGTGAATTTCTCCGGCGGCATGAGGAAATGCTCGTCGACCTGGTATCCTACTGGCATGGAAAGGTAACCAAACGCGAGATCAGAAAATTGCTCGATAATATGGAATTTGTTATCGATACGTACGGGCTTATCATACCGCGCGACCGGGAAAAACGGGCGATTACTTCCATTGCTATTTTGCTTACATTATGGACTGCCGGCAGGTACGGCGTTGAAGAATTTTACGGAGGGTGAATAGCTATCGCCGTACCCGTACGCTTCCGAGTCCGGATTCAACGGAGATAGTGAGCCGTCCCTCCGCGGTATCGTAATTTCGTGACACATATTCATCCCGGTTAATGCGCTCGAAATCCCCCGGTACATTTACCGATGAAAACAATCTTTGCGCTGCACGCAGCCGGACGCCAATGTGTTCGGGAACGATCAACGTCACGGCGCCGATCCCTAACTCTACATCGACGTTTGCCTCATGCCGCAACGCGCCGTCGAAATCAAGCGTGTAGGAGCCGACGCCGCCTTCGAATTTAAGATTTCGGAAATTCGCATTGCCGAGATTTTCGCCGGTGAATCTGCTCACGCCCGATTCAATATGCATCATTTCTATAAAACCTTCATTCGGCTCATCGAATCGAACGGTGACGCTGCTCGCGCCGGCTGAAAGGTTCAACCGGTTGATGTGCATCCCGGTAAAATCGAACGTACCGCGACCGGCGCCGAGTTCGATATCAAACAGCAGCGGGATGTCTTTATTGAATGTCAGTTTCCACGTCCCGGCTTCGGTGCTTCGGGGACCCCACGTTCTCTTTTGCGAATCGGTGGGGCGTAAACTCAGATCGAGCAAGCCGGTCCGGTTATCGATCCGGTATTGAATATCGGTTTTCATATCCAACGATGGCCTAACGACCATATCGGCAATAAGAATTTTATCGATAACGCCGCTGCCGATATTGACCGTCCCAAATGCCGCTTCAAGACGTACGTTGACGGCTTTTTCATTTGAAAGAGGTATTTCTTTATGATACTGAGATTGACCTAAAAGTTCGTTAATGACGGTCATTCCAAGTATTAAAAACGATAAAACCAGTATGTATTTATTATTTTTCACTATGTAATCGTCAGATTTTAAATTTTAATAGAAAATTCTTGAAATCCGTGGTTGTATATAATTTGCCTGATTAATTATACGAAAATAATAAAAAAAAGTTTCATGGTAGATTAATAGTCTCGAATTTTTTTTCGCAGAGACTTATAGAGTAATTCACGTCCTCTGAAAATATGGGCTTTGACGGTTCCAAGGGGTATATCCAGTATGTCAGCTATTTCATCGTAGTTTTTTTCCTCGAGATGACGCAGCATGATGACCTCGCGATATTTCGGGGGCAGCGCATCGATTGCCCGGCTGACGAGTTGACTCCTTTGGTCGGTGAGGATTTCCTTATCCGCGGCGAATGTTTTGTCGGGCAGGTCGTAGCTGTATTCATCCCCATCCGGATCCATCGATTGATCGATGGAAAAAGTTTGCAGCTTTTTCTTTCGCAGGTAATCGATACAGGTGTTAGAGGCAATTTTGTACAACCAGGTCGAAAAAGCGTAGTAGTGGTTAAAAGATTTGAGCGATGCAAATGCTTTTACGAATGTTTCCTGCGTAAGATCGTTCACCTCCGTTTTATCACTGATCATTCTGGAAATCAGGTGATAAATTGCGGGCTGATATTTATCCATCAGGCGGCGATATGCTTCCTGATCGCCTGCAATTGCCTGCCGGATAAATGCCGAGTCTTCTTTTCGCGACGCTGAGCGGCGTGCACGTTCCTCGTCGTTTTCTACGTTCTGTTTTTGTGGATTAGTTGAAGCCATTGAATAAGATAATATAGCTTTTTATGAAAGTACACAAATTTATGTAAATCTTCAAATTATTAAATTGATTTAATGGGTCAAAATATGTAATTTAGGTAATTATGTTTATCACTTTTGAAGGACTCGACGCATCGGGGAAATCAACCCAGGCGGAGTTGACCGCCGAACGGTTCCGGGAATCGGGCGAAAACGTTATGGTCATACGGGAGCCCGGCGGGACGGAACTTGGCGAAAAAGTCCGGTCGATATTGCTGGATGTTAACAGCGCGATTGAGCCGGCGGCTGAAGTGTTTTTGTTTTCAGCCGCACGTGCACAACTCGTTCGTGAAGTGATACGGCCTGCACTATCTCGCGGAGATACCGTTATATGCGACCGGTATGTGGATTCAACCACATCCTATCAGGGATATGGAAGAGAGATTCCGTTGGAATCAATCAAGGCCATTAATCGTTTAGCAATAGAAGATGTCATTCCCGATTTGACTTTTTTTATAGATATCTCGATAGAAGAAATCGAAAAACGGCAGCGTGCCGCGGGCATCGATACGGATAGGATGGAGCGCGCCGGCAGAGTTTTTTTCGAACGTACGCGGAACGGATATTACGAACTTGCTCGCACCGAAAAACGGTTAAAAATTATACGGGGTGAGCGTTCCCCTGGAGATATTTTCAGTGACATTTGGTCTATTATTCAGGTAGAATTACACCGGTCGTCGGTCGGATAATGGGTTGACGGCATATACTCACAAGAGGAGGGTGATAATGATTCAAGTATCTCTTTTCAGGTTTCTGCAGCGCAGTGCATTCGGCGCTTTACTGCTCGTTTTACTTGTACTCCTGTCTACGCAAAGCTTTGCCGATGATGAGCGGTATATCAAGATCAACCGGTCGATAGAGCTTTTCGGACGCGTGTACCAGGAAATAATCAATAATTATGTCGATGAAATCGATCCGGAAAAATTTATGCGTGCCGGTATCGATGGTATGCTCAATGCGCTTGATCCGTATACCGTGTACATCGATGAGCGGGGCAGAGATGAAGTTGATCTGTTAACCACCGGGCGATACGGCGGCGTCGGAATTACAATCGGCATGAGAAACGGTGCAGTGACGGTTACATCGGTGACCGATGGCTATGCGGCGCAAAAACAGGGCATCATGATCGGCGATCGTATCATTGCCGTAGACGGCGTCAATGTTGAGGAGATTTCATTGAGCGATATCCGTTCTATTGTCCGTGGTGAACCGGGATCGGAGGTTGCGTTTTTAATTGAGCGGGAATCACACCCCGATTACCTGGAATTTAAGCTCATCCGTGAATCGATCCGCGTTCATAATGTAGCATATGCAGATTTTATCGATGACGGGATAGTATATGTTAAGCTCGACCGATTCTCGCGCGGCACGGGCGGAGAAACCAGGCAATCGCTTCGCGAAATGCAAACGAAAAGTGAGATAACCGGAGTCATCCTTGATTTGCGCAACAACTCGGGTGGATTACTTGATGCAGCCGTCGAGGTAACAAATGTGTTTGTCCCCCGCGGATCGCTTATTGTCTCGACACGCGGCCGTACGAGCGATTCCGTCAGACGGTACGTTGCGTCGCAGGAACCATTGCTGCCGGAGGTTCCGTTGGTAGTTCTAATTAATGAAAACAGCGCGAGTGCAAGCGAGATCGTTGCCGGCGCCATTCAGGATCTCGACCGCGGCGTGCTGGTTGGAAAACGTTCGTTCGGGAAAGGGTTGGTGCAGACGGTCGCGCATCTCAGATCGAATGAACAACTGAAAATAACAACATCGCGCTACTACACGCCGAGCGGGCGGAGTATCCAAACCGCCGATTATCTTGACGAATCCCCGGAAGGTTTGTTTGCCGTCGATGTCGACAGCTTACACAGCGAATATAAAACGTCCGCAGGCAGGATAGTATTTGAAGGAAAGGGAGTGGATCCGGATACGACCGTGACGAATCCTGAGCGGAGCAGATACGCGGGTCAACTGAATAGACACGCAATGATATTCCGGTTTGTGAATCGTCTGGTGCACTCGGAGGAGTTCGCCGATCGACAGCCGGTTTTTGACGATATATTACTTGACCGGTTTTTCGATTTCTTACGGGAAAAGAATTTTGAGTATAAAGATATCGGCGAAGAGATGGTCGATAATCTCCGTGAGGCAGCTGAAAAGGGAAATTATTCTTCACAATTTTTTAATGACCTGGCTGTTCTGGAGGAATACATAAAAGAAGGTAAATCGCATGCATTTGAGAGGCATCGAGACGAAATTGCACGTGAGTTACAGGTTGAGATAGCTTCGCGATATGCCGGCGACCGGGGGAAGATTGAAACAGAATTGCAGCACGATGTTCAGTTTAAAACGGCGATGGATTTGATAACAAATAAGCCGCTCTATACGCTCCAGCTTACGGCAGCCGATTAAACCAGGAAGTGCGACGCACTTGCCCGGAGAAAGAAGCAGAGCGTTATTCGATAGCATCCCAATGTTTAATTAAAGAGTGCGTCGCACATAAAAAATATGGAAGTACCTATCCTTTTAATGCTGGCAGCGGTCGGCTGCCTTATGGGATTTACTGCCGGCTTCTTCGGCGTCGGCGGCGGCATCGTGCTTGTACCGATGCTGTTGTTTGTATATACGCATACCGGCATTGAGGAATCGATCATCGCCCACGTTGCATTCGGCACCAGCTTGTTTGTCGCAACGTTTACCTCCCTGTCGAGTTCTTACCGCCATTTCAGGAACCGTAATGTTGTTTTCGGGGCGGTTGTTCTACTTGCAATTACCAGCGTTATCACCGCGTTGATCGGCTCGTGGATTGCAGATCAATTAAGCAGCGTGTCTCTTCGACGAATATTCTCGCTCGTTATTTTCTTCGCCGGCCTGCGTCTTTCATTACAGAAAAATGAAAAAGGAAATGAGCGGGTTCCCAATACATCGGCGCCCGGGCTGATCGGAATCGGGACGTTTACGGGTTTTGTTTCGTCGCTTGCAGGCGTCGGCGGCGGTGTTTTTTCGATACCGATGATGTATCAGTTTTTAAATTTTCCGATAAAGAAAGCTATCGGAACGTCGAGCACGGTCATTGTATTTACAACATTATTCGCATCGGTTGGATATATGATAAACGGCTGGGGAAGACCCGATTTGCCTGCCTATGCAATCGGATATGTTCATATCGGAGCGGCAATTCCGGTATTGCTGACGGCGATTGTGTTCAGTCAGTTCGGAGCGATGGTTACCCATAAGACGGAAGTAAACCGGCTGCGCAGGATTTTCGGAGGGTTTCTTGTGCTGGTGGGGATTTATATTTTTATTACATCCTAACGCGGCGCAGCCGTAACCAAAATTCTAAAACCACGAAGAACACGAAGAATTACACGAAGAGCACTAAGATTTTATTATAATTAGTTTACTTCGTGTTCTTCGTGTATCCCTTAGCGCCCTTCGTGGTTAATATTTCTTGCTTTTTGTGCAAATATTTAACTCTAATTCATTCTGTATTAACTCAACGACAGAATCAAGGTCCTCCCGACGGTGAACGAAATCAAGGTCGGTGTTGTCGATTATGAGCAGCGGACCTAAATTGTACGATTCGATCCATCTTTCATAATGCCGGTTGAGTTGCTCGAGATATTCGCGCGGAATGGTCTGTTCATACGATCGTCCGCGTCGTTTTATCTGGCGCAGTAATGTTTCGATCGGACACTGAAGATATATCATCAAATCGGGGGGCTGTAAATAGTCGGTCATCGTATAAAAAAGCTCGCGGTAATTTTTGTAATCGCGATCGTCCATTTTACCGATTTCATATAAGTTGCACGCAAAAATCTCAACATCCTCGTATATCGATCTGTCCTGGATCACCGAATATTCCGATCCGACGATTTCTTTGTGTGTTTGAAAACGCTTTGAGAGAAAATAAATCTGTAAATGAAATGCCCAGCG
>PWTU01000045.1 GCA_003562775.1 Ignavibacteriales bacterium | reverse complement strand
GTCATCACGTACTTGTCCAACAGGTGGAGAAAGGGTGATACAATGCTGGCGCGCATCGACCTGCAAACCGGTAATGAGATCGGCACGTTCGGCGATCCGCCTCCGGTGTTGGAGGAATTCGGAATGCCGATTAGCGGAATAGTCGGAGGGTTGGCGTTTGATAACGATGGGATCTTACACAGAACACACAGCGCACAGTACGGTATATATCAATATAAGAACGATTCGCTTCGTGCATTTTATGAATTCGATCCTCCATACTATACCAAACTAAAAACGCCGGTTCAGTTTCCCGAACTACCTCACTTTACTCTTGTGGACGATAACTTATTTATACTCGACGATGTAATAATCTTCTCATTGAGAGAACCGACCGGTGAACCGGGGCAAATGGATTTGTATCTGGAGTTCATTTCAAAATCAGGCGATTACATCAACGGAGGAATTAAACTTCCCGACGGATACGAATTGAAGTTTGTGGATAATGAGGGAAATTTCTATTTTTCCTATCAGCCGTCGCCGGAAGCAGATGGAACGCTGCCGAATCAGGTGGTAAAGGTTATGAATATATTTTAATAACTGATGTTACGCAAACCGCCAATGGACGCGAATGAACGCTAATTATTTGGAGCTTTTTATTTGTTAAAACACTGCAAAAGGAACAAAACCATGCATAAACTATTACTGCTACTCGCCCTGTTATGTTTTCACTTTTTAGCATGCTCGCCCGACAGAGACGTTTTCGAGCCCGGTACATTCGAGAGCATATTTAAAGAACCGGAAGTAATCATCATTCCTCAGGATATCGATTATCCCGTCGAGGGAATACATCGAATGAGAAAACTCGACGAGCCCGAATTCGTGTTCAGCGATCTCAACAAAATGTTTCTATTCAACCGTGACAATATGTCTATTAAGAAATTCGGAGATATCGGACGCGGACCGGGCGAATATCTCAGACCCGGAGTAATTACGGTTACGGATGACGGGCAGATCGCATTTTCCGATGCGCTGGCGCCGATGATTTCCATCCTCGACCGGGAGGGTGGTTTCATTCGACAGTACAATATTCCCTTTGTAAGCCCGGTGACCCGGTTTGTATTTTACGACGATCAGATTTATTTACACGGCACTCTGAACATAAACATTATAAAATATAACAAGACCGATGAAACGTATATCGATCTTTTCCCCTCCGACGAAGATTATTTAAATCTGAACCGCGGATTCGAAGGAGGAGGTATTTGCCGTATTGACGATACGATATACTGGATCAACTCATTCGAACCATGGATTTATAAATACCGAACCGGCGATGATTCCTTCACCCGAATACTACCGGATGCATGGAAGGAATTTTCAGTGAATCATGATCGGATGTTAGCGCGTAATATTACCGGCGTACGTTTTGCTGAAGTAAGCGACCGGATCGCTAAATTTAATTATTTCGACCTTGTTAGTATTAACAATTCTCCTCATTTCGTAATCTCGTTTCAAAGAGGCGATGATAAAATAGTACATATCATGGATACGGACGGAAACCTTATCGCCGAATACTATCACGACGGATGGTTCGCCGGTGCAAGTGAATCGGAGTTGTACTTTTCGGAACATAAAGCCACAAACGGCGATTTTGAGGTAGTGCTGAAGGTGTATTCGGTTCGCTGAATGTTTATACAATCGTCAAATCCCTCTCTTCACTTCCACATCGGGAACATGGGAACGGGAGTTACAAGATATCGGTGTATCGATTCAATAATAATTGATTTCGTGAGATTCTAATAAAAACGGGAGTATTGTAATGGTAAAACTCTATATTAAAATCATTTTATCGGTATCATTTTTCTTTCTACACGGCTGTACAGAAAATACTGAAAAAGTCGAGCTCTTTAAGCAGGCATCGCTCCAGGAAATCCTCACCATCGGAGGAGAATCCGAACCATTGGACGGAACCCCCGTACTTTCAATGGTATTCGATGCCCTTACCGACGGATACGGCAATATACATCTCGTCGATCCGGGAACAAACCAGGTTCATTCGTATGACATGAACGGTTCATACCTCCGGTCGCTCGGCGGCAAAGGAGAGGGTCCGGGAGAATTTCAATCGATTACATCCCTCACGGTGGATGGCGAGAACCGGCTTTATGTTTACGACAGTCTGTTATCACGCCTGACCGTTTTCACGATCGACGGCGATATTTACGATATGTACAGATTCAAAACCGGAAGAAATATCATAAACCAAATCATCTTATTGTCCGATAACAGAATTGCCTTTCCGCTGATTATAGAAAACAAGCTGGTTCATATTTACTCACTCACAAATGAAGTGATCGAAAAAAGTATCGTCGATACCGAAAGTGTACTTCAAACGGGAGATGATCTCGCAAAAGATTTTATGAGAGATTTCCCCGGCAGGGTTTTCGCAACCGGAGACGGCGGCATCATCTATGTCCCATTACATTACGGCGGCATAATGCATCTGTATGAAGAAACTCAATCCGGCGAGTGGCATAAGAAGAAAGAGATTACGGGTTACCGGAAAATAGATCCCGCATTAACCTTCCACCTCACGCGTGAAGATACCCACGACCGGAGCCATTTAAGCGGAATTAACCCGTTCGGGAGCGGATACGTTCATTATGAATTCCATTCGGTATCGTTCGGTTTGTATCAGCAAAACGACGGCACATTCGTTCATCTCTCATACGAAGAAGCCGGCGATGAGATGCACCTTGTCGTCGAATATTTTAATATAGAAACGATGGAACTGCAAGCATATTTTATTATAGACGATCTGAATATACCGTTTTTCCCGGATAAACGTCCGGTCTGGGCCGACCGTGAAGGATATATTTTCATCGCGGATCACAGTGAATGGCCGGCGCTGCGGAAGATGAGGATTGATTGATTCAATAATTAAAAATTGTTTACCTCCGGTCCCCTTTCTTAATGGGCGCGGAGATCCCCTGGAAAAACCCGGGGCCGGTGAAGAATCCGGAAAAGTTGAAGCGCACGTAAGGACGTTACCCCGACATACAGTATGCATAATCTCAAAAAAGATTGTCTGTGTCGGGGTAACGTCCCTACGATCTTTTTAAAAATATTTGCATTATTCAACGGCATTGATATGAAATCAATATTAACGGTTATGATAACAATTATCGCAATACTTGCTGTCTCTCTATTGTTGAATCAAAAGATTAAAATCGATGATGACGATTACACTGAATATCTGAAACGTGGACGTTACCACATGGAAAAGAGGGAATATCGTGAAGCAATAAAGCACTTTGAACGCGCATTTGAAATTCAAGATGATATGGTAGAAGCGTATAAAGATCTCGGGTGGGCGTACCTCAACATACACGAGTTCCATGAAGCCGTCCGGGTATACCGGAAACTTCTTGACATCGAACCGGACAATCGCATCGCGCATAATAATATCGGGTTTGCCTTCAGGATGGCAGATGAACCCGATTCTGCCGTTGCCGCTTATGAATACGCTCTTGAATGGATTCCTCATGATCTTTCGATACTAAACCGTCTGGGAGAACTGTATTATACCTACGGCCGGCATCGGGAAGCGGCGGATATTTCAGCCCGGTGTCATGAGTTAGAGCCAAATTTGGTTTCCTGCCGGGAAGTGCTTTCGAAATCTTATTTTGCACTCGGTGAATATTATCTTCAGGAGGGATATATCGACTCAGTGGAAGTCGTGCATGAGTTGCTGCTGAAGATCGACGCACGGAAGGCGGAAGAGCTTATTGAAATGAGAAATCAGCAATGAGTATAGAGTTGTAGTTGATGTCAAATTCAGATCGGAATAGTGAATTATAATTAACCACGGAGGCACAGAGGTCACAGAGACACACGGAGATAATATTTTATATAAAATCTCTGTGTTCCTCCGTGCCCTCGGTGCCTCTGTGGTAAAATAGGTGTCCCTATGCTCATCAGAACCTTCGTCACCCCGACGGGATCGGGACACCATGTCGATGCTCTTCCTCGGCATTCTCATTTTCACATCGCTGTTATTCACGAAATCCGTTTCTCTTCGTAATTATATAGTGATCTTGACAATAACAACGAAAATACATATTTTTCTTAATATAGATACGCAGGCAGTTTATCAAGGAGGAGGGTACACCCTACTCTACTCTACTCTACTCTACAATTGTACACTGCAAAATAATATTCACTATTTGTGAAGTTATCATGGACAATTTAGAAAATATCCATCAAAGACGGAGGAGAGACCTGTGTATATTTATTTGGGAAAATTATGAAAACCAACTCACACTTAAAGATATAGCAAATGCTCTTTCAATCTCCGAACGTACCTGCGAACGCGTTATTCACGATCATTTGCACTCGCGATTAAAAGATCTTATCAACGCGGTACGATTTTACAAGACCATTGATCATTATGAATACCACAAAGGAAATCTAATTAAATCGGCAATGGATAACGGTTTCACCGACCGGAGAAATTTTCAGAATTGGTGGACGAAGTGGATGAACATCCCTTTGAACCATGCAGAAGTCGAAAACAATTCTCTTATGAATAATATGGAAAGTGAATATAAAGAACTCATTGATACAATTATGCCTGCCATTTCCAAAAGCGACAAACAGCATAATGGCGGGAAATTGGACAGGTTTTTGCTTGACAAATTTAATTCAACATATTAATTTTGTCTAACGTTATTAATCACAGATGGGAGACCCATACAATGGACGGCGTCGCTCACCGTACCATGACCATTGCCGGATGGGGCAGTATACTCCGGCAGTACTTGTATATTACGTCATACTATTTTATTGCTATTGTTCTCCTTGCAGCGGGAGTGCTCAAAATATACGATCCCGCCCCTATGCTCGGTACACTCGAGATGATACAATTTCTAAACAATCCGCTTTCGGTTTTAATCGCTACAATACTTCCTGTCATTGAAATCGCACTCGGTATATTATTATTAACCGGAAAGAAAATGCGAATCTCACTCATCGCGGCAACGGGCTTGTTCTGGTTTTTCTTCGGTTTCAGCGTTTACGGATATGCCGTGGGACTTGATGCAAATTGCGGCTGTTATGGAAATGTAATTGCAAGCGATTTCGGTGTCGGGATGATACTGCGTAATGTCCTCTTTGTCGCTATTGCGAGTATGTTGGTAATAGCTCATAAAAAGAATAACCACAAATGATAATGGTCATTTATGGCATCGAAAACGTCATATATTCTCATTGCGGTTTTAATAATCTTCAATATATTTATGCTGTATCAAAACGTACAGCGGGAGAACAAAGTCGGCATTCTGAACAATCAATTGGCAGCATGCGAACAAAATACCGGTAATCCGGCAATGCATACTTCTTCTATCCGTCTTCCCGATGAACTTATTTCTCCTGATAATACGCTTTCTCTCGTTACATTTTTTACCGACAGAGGATGCGCTCCGTGTGTAATTGACGAAATCGGTTTTATCAACAATATGCTTGAAAAATATAATCCATATATGAACATGTATCTGGTTGACGGACATGAGCGGTACCTCGTTAATCTCGGGGCGCAATTCCGGTATGAGATTATTGGAACGATACCTGAACTTGATGATTTGCATATAAGCAATCCGGTCTCATTGCTCATTGACCGCAACGGGACGGTTCATCACATCCATTATGCGGATATCGGTAATGCTGAAAAAAGCCGCCGGTTCTTTGAGAACGTAAGATCATTATTTGAGTCGGTGTATGAAGGGTAACAAAATTTAATAACCGCTCTGTGCGGGAATAAATAAACAAACCACAAATAAATAATGAGGGATTGTCATGGGCGATCATCAAAATATATTCATAGACCGCAAACGTGACATCTGTATTTTTATTTGGTATAATTATACGCAGCAACTTAAACTTCCCCGCATTTCACAATTCCTTTCACTTTCCGAACGGTCCTGCGAACGTATTGTTGACGATCATCTTCATACAACGTTTAAATATTTAATCAATGCCATACGGTTTTATAAAACAATTGAGCGAATGCCATATGATTACCGCTGACAATTCGAAAAATAGTGCTACATTTAGGATCGTCGCAATTTTTGCGATAATAATATTGATTGGCGTGTTTATTTTCGTAAAACAGCGGGATCTTGAACATGAGCCGTTAATTGCTATTTATGAAATTGCCAAAACAATTGATCACCTTCCGGGATCGAGCGATGATATCTTTGAGATGCCCTGGAATGCCATTTATTATGACGGATCCATCTATACGACAGACCTCAGCGGAAATATAGTAATTCGCCTTGATTACGATTTTTCGCGTGGAGAGATCATCGGCAGAGAGGGAAGGGGCCCCGGCGAATTCCTTGGACCGGCATTTATCCGGGTTTCAGATAACGCCGTGTATGTTGCAGAGGCAAATAACGCAAGAATTCAGATTTTTGATAAGAAGTATACTTTCCGGAATTATATTCATACGCGGTGGAGTCCCGTCCGGACGTTCGGTCTGAGTCCCAATAATACGGTATTGACCTATAGCTGGCATCAGGATTTCTTAGTTCATGAATACAACGAGTCGGGAGATACGCTTGCAAGATTCGGCGCCGCTTTCGGTGCAAACCCAAATATGAACAGGGTACAAATCGAGACCGACTCCCGGGATAATGTATATATTGCTTTCTTAAACCGGCCCATTATTCGAAAGTATAATTCCCGGAGAAACCTAGTCTGGGAGAAAGATGTGTCAAACTTGCGCGTGGTATCGGAACGGCTGGAGGAAATTAAGAGATTGGATGGACCGGAAGAAGGATATAATATCATCTCCGATATTGTCGTTCATAAAGATAGATTATACACACATTTTACTGGCTATAGTCCAAAAGTATCCGGCGGAATAAAAATATACATTTTCAGAACATCTGACGGAGAGGTGGAAGGAAATATGATTATCCGAACCGATATTGCCCGTGCGATAAGGGGAATGTCTTTCGATGACGGCGACACATTATATTTTGCCGATCCAGCAAATGCTGAGATTGTAAAATCGGTCATTAGCGACCGGTAATATAACGCAGAGAAGATAACCAAATTAACACAATATTACAAACTACTGGAAAGGAGCAGCAAATGTCTAAATATAATATAACAAAAGTGTTTTCGAGGATTCTCCTGATTGGCGTCTGCCTCATTCTCACTGTGTTGAATTTAGAAGTAGGGTTGAATAATGACACGGAGTTTGGTTTGCTTGGATTGAAATCGAGTTTCTTCGTACCCGAAGCTTTAGCTCAAGTTGGAAATTGTTGTACTGCGACTGCATGGTGCGTTAGTTGTTTTATACCTTCATGGTCGTGTGAAGGTTCATGTTTTTGTATAAGTACTGGAGGCGAGTCGGTATATTGTGCCTGCAGTGACCCCTATAGCGAGTTTATTTGGCAATGTGGTGGTCAGACACCACCAGGTCCACATTGAATTGTTCTTTATGCCGGCTCAGTAGCAATTGAGTGAATCAAATTTATAGATGTTTTGAGAATGTAATGAACAGTGTAACCGGGTCATGGATAGTCCTCCGAATTGCAGGTTTGCTTCATGAAAACCACGTATCAGTTTAGAACTGATTTACTGAAAGAACTGAAGAATCAGGCAAATGACTTGCATTATGGTCTTAATTTTACTGAATACGTCAAACTTCTTTCTTCTGTACACTAATGTTCAGTTAGAGGTTTGTATTTCGAAGGAAACCGCGCCGGAGAAGTATGGCTTCACTGGGGGTGTGGACGAAAAGTCGAATCGATCTATACAAGTCTTGAAAAATGGCCAAATCAAAACCCTTTTACACAATATAATGGGTTTTCGTCCACACCCCTAGAGGATTGTTCATTTTATTTAATGAATAGAGGAACTCTCTCTAATTGAAATAGCTATAGGTATTTTACTTCTGTCCGGAAGAAAAATCAAAATAGCCGTCATCTCGGCAGCCGGTTTGTTTTGGATTTTCTTTGCATTCAGCGTTTACGGATTCGCTGTTGGACTTGACGCCGATTGCGGCTGTTTCGGGAATGTGATTGCAAGTGATTTCGGCGCCGGGATGATATTACGAAATGCTCTCTTCGCCGCTGTTGCAAGTATGCTGTTACTATATCATAAGAAAAACAAATAATAATGGTGATTTATGACTCCGAAAACGTCATACTTTATTATTGCGGTCTTGACCATCTTCAATATATTTATGCTGTATCAGAACGTACAGCGGGAGAATAGGGTCGGCGTTCTTAATCATCAGTTAGCAGACTGCGAACAAAATACCGGCAATCCGTCGATGCAAACTGCTTCTGTCCGCCTTCCCGGCGAACTTATTTCTTCGGATAATACCCTGTCGCTCGTAACATTTTTTACCGGCAGAGGATGCGCTCCATGCGTAATTGACGAAATTGGTTTTATCAACAATATGCTTGAAAAATACAAACCGTATATGAATATGTATCTGGTTGACGGGCATGAGCGGTATCTTGTTAATCTCGGGGCGCAATTCGGGTATGAGGTTATTGACACGATACCTGAACTTGATGATTTGCATATAAGCAATCCGGTCTCATTGCTCATTGACCGAAACGGGACAATTCACCACACACATCATGCAGAAACCGGTAATATTGAAAAAAGTCGTTTGTTTTTTAATAAAGTGAAATCATTGTTTGAGTCGGTATATGGGGGATAACATACTTTAATAAAACCGCATTTAGCGGAAATGATCAAACCACAATTAAAAGGGAGGTATTTATGTCTGCTCAAGTTAAAAAAGCCGGTCGAATCGGCACGAAAATCGTTGCCG
>PWTU01000528.1 GCA_003562775.1 Ignavibacteriales bacterium | reverse complement strand
TTGATCTTTTCCTCCCGGCTGCCAGCCCCTGGTCGTTCTGCTGATGATTCCCCGGTCAGATTCAAAATACAGCGTGTGCAGACCCTCCTCCCCGACCGTGTAGGAAGAATGTAAAAAATGCTCATTTTCGGTAAACGGTAAAGATATCTTCTCACCGGAAGGCGGCACGGCAAAGGATGTCAGATTTTCTATCGACGGGGCATGCTCGCTTTCCGGGAAGGCATGTCCGGTCGAAATTCTGACAGTGACGGTTTCACCGGTTTGAACCGACTTCAAAAGCGGCTGAATCCAGGTGTAATGTGCAAACACCGAAGACACACACAATACGAGTATGACAATAACGAACGGGACTATTTTAAACGGACGTGACATTTTCATATAATACTCCGGGTAGCTCATAAAAGTGCAGCGTATTCTGCACGTAGTTCGATTCAATTAAACATGCGTTTGCGGTAAATATACAATAAACGGAAGCACAGCGCGTTTGCCGCTCATGAGCGGAAGGATATTACATAAACGCAGATTTATTGAATTTACTATTAGTTATACGTTGCAATAAATCTACAAAATTTTAGTGTAAATATAAATACCGGCTCGTTTAGATTTTTACTGCGGCAATTCGAAAGCTTGCATCTTATTGATGAACAAACTAAATTAATACTGCCGGAACTACCTGAAGACCGATAAGGAAATTCCTCTCGCTCATCGTTTCACGGTTCCCGATCAAAACTTATAATTTACAATTCATAAAACAAAAAAAATAAACAATGGAAAAAAAAGTATCCTACTCCGTCAATCCGGCAGGTGAGCGGTATGCTCTCCCGCTGAAAAATGAATACGAACAGGAATTCAAACGCCTTGAAAAACTTGCAGACAAAGCCCGCAACGAAGGTAAAGAAATAGTGGTTGTTATGGGAATCGGCTTTGTCGGTGCGGTGATGGCGGCAATCGTTGCCGATACCACAGACGAAAACGGCAACGACACCAAGTTCGTGATCGGCTGCCAGCGTCCCAGCGTGCGCAGCTATTGGAAAATTCCGATGCTGAACAACGGTATTTCACCCGTTAAAGCCGAAGACCCTGAAGTGGATGAAATCATTCATCGTACCGTAGTCGAAAAACAAACCCTTGTTGCCACGTATAACAGCGATTGCCTGAAGCTTGCGGATTGTGTGGTGGTGGATGTACAATGCGATTATGCCAAACAAGACCTCGGTAACATGCGAACCGGCGAAGCCGATATGGCAGCGCTTGAAGCTACCATGAAAACTATAGGTGAGAAAATCGCTCCGCATTGTCTTGTCCTGATCGAAACCACGGTAGCCCCCGGCACAACCGAGTTTGTCGCCTGGCCGATTATGAAAAAAGCATTTACCAAACGCGGTATAACCTCCACCCCTTTGCTGGCGCACAGCTTTGAGCGCGTCATGCCCGGCAGGGAATACGTTTCCAGCATCCGGGATTTCTGGCGGGTTTGCTCCGGTTGCGATACCGAAGCACGTGTGAGAGTAGAAAAATTTCTTCATGAAGTACTGAATACAAAGGATTATCCGCTTACGGTTATGGACAGACCAATTGAATCTGAAACAACCAAGATCGTGGAAAACTCCTACCGCGCAACTATTCTCGCATACATGAACGAATGGAGCCTTTTTGCCGAACGCAACGGCGTCGACCTTATAAAAGTGATGAATGCCATTAAAATGCGCCCGACGCACAGCAACATAATTTTTCCCGGTCCGGGAATCGGTGGATACTGTCTGCCGAAGGATGGCGGTTTAGGTTATTGGGCATACAGACATATTCTTGGTTTTGAGGACGGCGACGATATTTTTCAGATAACACCCGCAGCGATAGATATCAACGATACCCGCTCTCTGCACGTTGCTCAGCTTGTACGGGACGCACTTCGCAACATGTCGCGCTACATTGCCGGATCGGATGTGCTCCTCTGCGGCGCCAGTTACCGGCAGGACGTCGGCGATACACGATACAGCGGCAGCGAGCTGGTGGTGAGACGGCTTGCCGAAATGGGCGCCGAGATGCGTGTACATGATCCTTATGTGGACCATTGGTACGAGCTGGAAAACCAGGATGTGTATCCTGCACCTGGTCATTCCTGGAGTCGGTTCTTCCGCAACCAGGATCACCTGCAGGAAATCCGCATACAAAAAGATCTGCCGAAGGCACTCGAAAGTGTTGAAGCAATAATACTTGCCATCCCGCACGAACAATATCTCAATCTCAATCCGGATGACATTGTGAAATGGGCGGGACAACCGATTGCCGTCATCGATTGCTTCGGCATTCTTTCGGATGATGTCATACGCAGGTATTTTGAATTAGGGTGTGAAGTAAAAGCACTTGGTCGAGGTCATATACAGCGGATCAAGAAGGAGGTGGGAGAGAAGAGGAGTTGAGAGTTATTTTGGGAAAAATAGAATTGAGGATGAAATAGGAACCTGCTAAAAACAAAAACCCCGGCTGGTGTATGGTTTGCTCATTATTGAACACGATTTAAAAATAATCACAAATGCGATTATTCTATCATTCAAGCCGATAAAGGCAGATATATTGCAGTTAACATACTAAAAAATTATATTTACCTAAATAATTATAAACATAAGGGGCTTAAAAAATGGAAGAGTATTTGTCAAGAATCACTATCGATTCTGCAATATGCCACGGGAAACCATGTATACGCGGTATGCGATGGCCTGTTGAAACAATACTGGATATGCTCGGTGCAGATATGAGTATCGAGGAAATTCTGCGGGACCATCCCGAATTGGAGCGCGAGGATATCCTTGCAAGTCTCCGATACGCGAAACTGCTTGCTTCGGGTAGAACGATAACAGAAGTTTCCGGATGAAAATATTATGCGATGTTCACCTTCCTAAACGACTTGTCAGCTTTTTGATCAAAGAGGGAATTGAAGCAATCCACGGCAGTAGCATTCTCGATAGCTGGACTACAAAAGATCATGATTTTTCCATAAGATAGCTATAATATTATTGTAATATCACGACTGCATAATAGAACCCTGCACACCTTCATATTCCGGTAATTCTTCCTCACCGAATTTCTTTGCTTCCACTTTCATCAGGTTAATAATTTCCTGCATTGATTCTTTTGAAAGCCCGGATGGTTTGTAATCATCAATGATTGCGGTTACTTCCCTGTGTGCGCGTTCCTCCAGATCGTATTCTCCATCTTTTATAAATCGTGCGCCGGTCGTCCGGTCGATAACCGTACCGGGAAATGTGTGTTCACTTCTGAGATATTTGCGGGTATGGTCTGCTACAAGAAGATGTTGTTCATGAATAAGTTCCTGCATCAGCGGTATGACCGGAAAGGTTTCGTGTTCTTCAAATCCTTGAAGAATTCTCGATATGGCGGAACATATTTCATGGTCCACTACCAGCTTCTCAAGACTCTGACAATTTTCGAAATCCAGCATGCCGGGTCCGCTAATGGAATTGACACCCGAAAGCGCAGCCATAGTCGCTCCCATAGAGGTCTCAATACCCGCCTGAGCGTCTATTCGTTTTGAATCCGAGAGGGATACATACGCCTGCGTCGGTATGCCGAGAAATTTTCCGATTTCATTATTCGCGCAATCTATCATTATGGTCTCCGGTGCACCCAGCGGTGTCGTTTCGTATCGTACGTCAAAAATAGCCGGAGAACCTCCCCACAGCATCGGCAGACCCGGTTTTGCAAGCTGACCGATCACGATCCCGCTCATGATTTCGGCAGCGAGCTGGGTCAACGTTCCTATTAACGTAACCGGCGCGTTAAAACCGGATAACGGCATCGATACAATTTCAACAGGAATGGAAAACTCGGCGAGCTCCAGTAAATTCTGAGGAGTAACGTCCCCCCACTTCAACGGTGAGAGAGGGCAGCAGGTAAAGACAGCAAGAGGTTTTTGGGCGAGTGAAACCTCGCTTCCTCTTACCGCCAGAAGAAAATCTTTCATTACCTTCACGGAATCTATTGTAAACGACCCCGTTATTACCGGCTTTTCACAATAAAGCAGAGAAAGAAACAGACGATAACTATCCGATATACTTTCGTGAACGTCGCACGGTATCATTGCCGTGCTCTGCGCCCGATACAACGGGAGTCCCGAAATAAGTTTTGCATACCCGATATAGTCTGAAGTCAAAACCTTCCGTATCTTTTTCGTACTATGATCCAATATATTAAGAGCCGAAGAGCCGGGAGTAAAATGGACATTATACTCACCGAAATGATGGGTCTCATTACCGTGGACATCATATAGTTTGAACTTACCGGGAACCGTGCTCAACGCCTGTGATATACTTTTTTCCGTAAACCATACATGCATCTTTTTTTCATCGATACGATTCCCGTGATCGGCAAGAAGAGCAAGCGTATTACGGTTCCGGATTTGCATTCCCATCTCACACAGGATGGTTTTGGCTTCATCGACAACTTTCGTCTTCAGCTCATCGGTTAAAAAATTAAGTGCCGGTCTCATATACTTTTAAAGGTTTTTATAATAAAAATAGAATCAAATCTAATGCCGCTGTTCGGCATCCCGCTTCTAATAAAATAATATTGTGCGGGAAAAGAGGGGTTAGGCCTGTCCCGTGTTGTTTGCGGGGGGTGTGTGCGTTGATAATATCTGATGTACTAATTAATACGATTATCAATATATATAACAACACACCCCCGCCGACACACATACAGCGCACCCCCTCTTGATAGAGGGGAGTCCCTCACACCTGCCTTCTCAAGGTGTCATTGGCAGACGAGATTCTTCACTTATTGGACAACCCCATAATGGCAAACTATCGCGAATGGGTATATTTTAATCCTTTTTAAAAATAACTATTTATCAAGTATAGGTTCACCAATAAATTACTCGGATGACCTTTTTTCACCTTTGCAGCCACCAGAATGTCTGAATATCGAGATTCGTCAGTCCCACCTGTTTTGCCCTTCGTACAACTGCCTGATATTCATCTCTTGTTATTCGCCTGGATATCTCAGGGAAATCGTATGCTTTATAGAGCGGGTTATACTGTGCCATTATATTGACGTAGGTATCTTCCGGTAAATGTTCCGCAATCCACTCCATAATTTCCCCGGACCCGCCTGCATTGTTCGGCATCACCAGATGCCGGATCATCAATCCTCTTTGCATAATACCGCGTTCTGCGGGTTTTGCAACCCCAACCTGACGGTGCATTTCGAGAATAGCTTCCCTTGTAACTTCGGGATAATCCTCCGCTCCCGCGGCAGTAAGTCTTGCCGACATTTCACCGTCCCAGAATTTAAAATCAGGCAGGTAAATATCGACGACGCCGTCGAGAAGCTCGAGTATTTCGAGGCGCTCCCATCCGCATGTGTTGTACACGACCGGCAACCGTAATCCCCCGCCGGCAGCAATATCAAGAGCTTTCAGGATGGATGCGGAATAATGCGTCGGGGTGACAAGGTTAATATTATGACAACCGATTGATTGCAGGCGAAGCATCATCGCCGCCAGGTCATCTTCCTGCCGGTTAGATCCCCTGCCAAGCTGGCTTATTTCCCAATTTTGACAAAATACACACCGCAATCCACAGTGTGTTAAAAATATTGTTCCGGAGCCGCCCCTCCCTACAAGGGGTCTCTCTTCACCGAAGTGCGGCATAAATGACGAGACAACAAGCCGTGCACCGGGCGAACGGCAAAAACCTTCCTCACCCCTGAGACGGTTCACACCGCACATTTTCGGACAGAGCCGGCAGCTCTCCATCATTTCCCGGAGTTTTTCAGCCCTGTTTTTGAGTTCACCTGTTTTATGGAGTTTTAAATATGCCGGTTCAAAATCTGCGCCGGCTATTCCGGTAGTTTCATTATTAGAAGTTGATTTATAATTTCCGGACTCCTCGGCAAGACATGCGAGAAAGATTGTAGACAGTCCAACGTGACAGCAAAATTTGGTGGTGGATTCGAGAAAATATCTTCGTGTAACGCTATCCTTCAATTGATCATACATATTATACCTCCTTGTAAACACCGGCCGGTTCGGTTGTTATGATAATGAAGCTCGCTATTTTAATAAGCGCCACCGTTATGCACGTGCCGGTCAGACCGAGAACGGGTAAAAGCACAACGGCGCCGATAATTCCTCCCAACCATCCGCCCAGCAGATCGAATGCAAAAAGCATACCGCCGGTTCTGCTTAATCCTGCACTATCCTTCAGGTACAACTTGTTCGCCAGAGGGAATTGAGCGCCGACCAAAAGTCCGCTGATAAACGAAAGGATCATAAAGAGTATCCTGAAAAATAAAAGGGCGCTCTGACTTCCTGAATAAAGATTAACAACAAAAAGTATAAAAGGCAATAGTATCGTAAAACAGATGATTACCGCTTCGATACTTCTGAAAAATTTCAAACCATTTTTAATTCGTGTAAGGGCGTTTGTTATAAGCATCGCTCCGGCTGCCGCCCCTGCCATAAAGGATGCGACGAGCAGTCCGATCCATGAAAAAACATACCCGTATACCGATTGAAATGCGAAAATGATTATAAGACTGAATAACATTCCGGCAAAACCAGTCGTGATAATTGCGATGGGCACACCTGCACGAAAATGTCTTTTGCTTCGCGACCGGATGAATACAAAAATAAGCAGCAAAAATCCAATTACAAGAAAAATATTCGTTACGCTTATCCTTTCAAATTGTTTAAAGAGCCGGCCGAACTCAGGTGAATACAGAGCATTCCAATGAGCAAGATTGTAAAACAATGCCGCCGGTTTGAAATCGTAATTGATTTCCCCACTGCTTCCCTCAAGGAAATCCATAAACCAGTAGCGCCATCCGTCGTGCAGCTTTCTTTCAATGTGCCAGGGAGCCATGACCTCCGCCGTGATTTCCCGTTCCTCCATCCGGTTGACAACCTGCATTATATCGATAGATGAAACATCCGGAGAGTCCGACGAAAGGAAAAGATTCGTGTCGTCCCCGGGAATAACCCGGATATGAGAAAAGACGCTTTCCAAAGTGTGATATATGCTGCTGTTAAGATTTTGCAGTTCTTCAGTCAGATAAGAAAGCGAGCCGGGCACTCCGAGAACAAGTATGCCATTTTTATTTAACCGGTCTTTTACAAGCGAAAAAAACTCCCGGGTAAAATATCTGTTTGACTGCAAATTGGAAGGTTCCATGATCCCTATAAATATGAGATCGTATGTACCCGGTGTTGTATTGAGCAGGAGGCGACCGTCGATATATTGTACATTTACTTTTTCATCATTCAATTCCGATTCGGTCAACGGCGTATGGAATTTTCTCACCAATTCAAGAAGCAGCGGATCCAGCTCGGCGTATTCAATCCTCTTTACAGACGGATGTTGTAATATTTCATTTATAACGCCGCCCGCCCCGCCTCTAAGGATGAGGATTTGTTCGGGCCGGGGATGTGCAAGCATAGGCAGATGAACAAACTCTTCGACGAATATCATATCGGGAACCGGCGTTAAAATGGTCGGGATTCCGTCCTGAAAGAAAATATATTGTCCCTGGTTTTCTATAACACAGATATTACCGTATTGCGAGTTCTGGTAGTGAACGACATTGTGGTGCTTCCACTGCAATTGGATTGCTTGTTGATGAATCTTGTCCACCTTGCCGCCAAACAGCACATACCCTGTGCCGAGTATAAACACACTCAGGGTTACCAGAATCGATTTCTGATAAAAGCCGATCTTCCGGTACGGGACAAGCAGGTAAAAGCATATGACAAAGTTAAACAGAGCGATCCCGACAACGACCTCGAACGAATTAAAGAATGGTATTAAAAGAAAGGTGGTTGCAATCCCGCCGATAATTGTTCCTATGGTTTCATACACATATACCCTGCCTGTAGAAGATGCATCTTCAGTAGAGAACATAGAAAATATCCTGCAACTGAATGTAAACAATGCACCATGAAGCACACTCACCGGCAGGAGTATCAGAAAAGAAGAATAAAACATCGGTAAAAAGCCGACCATCTCGCCGATAGAAATACCGAGAATGTTTTTCAGAATACGCGTCAGAAAAATTGCTATCAGGAAGAAGACAGAAAAGAGAACGGTAATTATTGTAAATGCTTCGAGCTTGTTTTTCGTTTTATCGACCATCCTGCCGGGATAAAAACATCCGAACGCTTCGAGAATCAGCCAGTTGGCAAGGATAATACCTATCGATAACTCGTTGCCGGAAAAGATAATCATAAGCTCCCGCAAGAGGAGTATTTCGGCAACCAGACCGCTGAACCCCATGACCACTATTGCTATAAAGAAACGTCTTTTCATATACAGATTAAGGAGATTCCAATCAATCTTGAAGACCGGCAGTATGTGACGGTAATATATATTATATACCATTTTCCGGACATTTTGGCAAGCTTTGGAAAGATGTAAAATTACCAAAATACAATTTCTTTACACAACTCGAATTCACACTGTTTTGGGCATTATCAAATTTAAAATTTGAGATTGTTTCCCCGATATTAATCCTGATCGTTACACACACATAACACAGGGGGTTTGGTGGATCAAACAACGATCATTCATTGAATTTATTGGGTTGCTCTTGGTACGGGAGACTCTCCCTCCACAAAAAAGGAAGCAATCTGCAAATTGTCCATTGCATACGCCATTGGCATTTTAGCATGAATCAAACATTGCCTCGGAGAGGCAAAATGTTGTTAGAACACCCAAACCACCCAAAAAACCCCGGCACCTCGGAGAGGTGCGATATTATCCTCGCTTTAATCAAAAAATTCGAACAAGTATTTTTCATTGTATTTAACCTCAAAACGATTCAATAGCTCAAGATATTCCTCCCGGAA
>PWTU01000551.1 GCA_003562775.1 Ignavibacteriales bacterium | reverse complement strand
TTTAAAATAAGGAAAAATTTATACAGCATTTTTTTTGCAATACAACCCGTTTATCTGATTATAACAAATTTCCGAAATGCCGAATCACCGGCACGGAATTGCATTTCTCCGGTATCGGCATCGTACTGATCTTCGGTAACGGTGAAGTGAGCAATATATATACCGCTCACAACTACCTGACGCGATGAGGTGACAGAGTGCCACGTAGCATCACCGCTACCATCTGTATGTTTAATAGTCTCGATTAAATCTCCACGTTCAGTATATATCCTGATAATACATTGTCCCGGAATGTTTAAAAACATGATTTTATCGGGTTCGCCGGGGTATTGCAAATGACGTGCCTTAATATTATACGGGTTGGGAACTACCCGAATATCGTCCAGAGATTGTCCTGGCGCACGTTGCAAATATGCCGGTTCTGTGGTCAAAGTATAAAACATTCCACTATGTAATTCTCCTGTTGGATTAGCTTCGCCCGATGTATTGTTACCGCCATCATTATACGCCACAATATAGTAGTAATACGCGGTACCCCTTCTGGGTTCTGTATCATCGAATGATCTCGCGCCGGGGCCAAGAGTGGCTATTTTTTCAAACGTTGTGTCCGGTTTCCCGACAGCCCTGTATATTTTATAACCGGCAAAATCAGTTTCGCTTTCGGAGGGACTTCCCACCCACTCGAGCGATATTCTATCGCCGCCGGAATTTACTTCAAACAACGTCGGTGGAAGCGGCGGTTGCGGGATCTCATAATCCATATTGAAGTTCCTGTATGCCCGGCCGAAAGTTTGCATAATGGAATCTCTACCGGTATATACCCATTCATTTTTAAATTCATTTTCATCTGTTGTCGTTCTCTCATCCGGCAATTCGAATGGACCGTCATCCTCACCCCGAAACGCTCTTAACCATTGGCGACCTATTTTCTCTGCCATCTGTCGATCAAGACCATCGACACCCTCGGCAAACACTATCCGGATGCTTTCACCATGTTCAATATCCCAAGGGCCGAAAACGAACCAGACTGCTGTGGATCGTCCGTGTACTTCATTGGGGTCATCATAATCAGCCCCATATGTTTCATACATTCTGTAATTCCCACCAAAATCTGTATTTGGATATGGATTCCCTTTGAGGAAATGATATGTTTCATTCATCTGTGCAGCACTGCGCCGTGACATATCACCTACACTCGGATATGGTGAAGCATGCCATCCAAGAACATGAGGTTGATACGGATCATCATATTTATCAGAGGTACTCTTATCAACATGAAGTACAACCTTCCCCGCATGCTGTATCGCGCGTAATCGCCCGTCGTTATCTCTGTGGGGGCCGCCGATATTATCCCATGTATTATTTCTATTCTGTCCTGCCCAGGAAAACCCTGCCCGTAGCCAATCGACAATCGGATTATCTTCCGTTATCGGTTGACCTGCATACTCGGGATAATTCTCTCCCCGCCTTGTGACCCAGCTATGCTCGCCCCAGGATTGTGATCCACCAATACTAAAAGAACCTTCCCTGCTAACGCTGTAGCGTTCTCTCCATGAAACTCTAAAACCCGTTAACGTTCGTTCCAATTTTACATCATTACTATAATCCGTTACTCCTGTATTGGTAAAGGTATATTCCTTTATAAAATAATTATCATGATATTCCTGGGTAAATGCGAGAATCCTTCTCTCTACGGTTATACCCATTGAAGTGTTATAGATGTTGGTAATGATCCGGTCAGGTATTTGGTCCGGATCATAGTTATCTATATCGCGAAGATATTGACTCTTTATATCGATTCCATCGACATAGACTGCGGGCGGTTCAAACCTTGAAGTCTGTTCATGCTTCACGGGAAATATTTTTTCTCCTGCTAACCCGGCAGTTATGTATGCCGAATACGCATCGTACTCATTTCCATCTTCATCAACAAAATCTTCGACGCCAAAATATAGCCGCTCAATGACAAAATTATCGGTATACGGATATTGTGCCGGCCAGCGCAAACCTTCATAATATTGATTGTTCCAGGCACGCTCCGAACCGTACGCAGTATAATTGGTCTGAAGTGAGCCGACTCTCATATGACGTTGCTTTGTTCCCTCAACTTGTGAAAATATAATAGCTGTATTGGAAATGAAAAGCACAAATATCAATCCAATAACAACAAATACTTGAGGCATAGTTTGCCTGATATTCATCAGATTTACTCCATATTAAAAATTGAATCGAAATCCCAGCGTAATACTTCTTGGGTTTAAAAAAGTCAATGATTTTATGCTCGGATTATCGATATACGAGCGGTTAGCAATACGCTCTTGATTTCTTGCTGCAATCTCCGTGTCGTTATCAGGATTCGGTTCTAACGGATCGTACTCAACATTCCAAGGCCGGTAATCACCGATACGATCATTCCCCTGGAAATCACCGTCCCGCCATGGAAATCGCAACGACTCAAGGTAAGACTCTCTATCATACCGATCGGCAAATCCGGCAGTGTTCATATGTTTAAAGTTAAAAACATTCTGTATATCGACAAATACTCTGAAATCAAAATTTGCAACCGCAAAATCTCTTGCTAACCTCATATCCACGTTATAATAATCCCGCCATCGTACGTTATCAATCACCCCGGGGACATTATGGGGATTGTACGTCTCATAATCTCCCGCCCTCCAATGAGCAAGTACGCTCATATTCCAACCGCCAAGAATATTTGATCCGAAATATTCCGGGCCAAAGTCACGAGGTGTACGAATATTAATATGTGCTCGCGCATACGGAAGTGGATTACGCCGATCCTGATATGGAGCCATACGCAAATAATTTCTCATTTCCTGGGGATTTTCATAATACTGAGTGAATCCAAATAACCCGCTTGTCCGAACATCGTAGGTATAATTAACAAATCCCGTTATCCATCGCCCGGCGCGTTTCTCTAATGTAACTTCAACACCGCGTATATCCTCGTAAAAATTATTTTCAGGAGCGCGATATTTTACAGAGCCCTCAAAATTCGTATAATTTACCCAGCCGGGTTGATCGGTTACATCACGATAATAAGCGGCAACCCGCACTAATATCCTGTCCATTATATTATGTTCATATCCAAGCTCATAGGCGACAGTTTTCTCAAGGACTAACGCAGGATTACCCAGATCAGTCACTAAGCCACTATACTCCCGCTGTACACTGTATCGCAACGAAGAACTGGCCTCGGATCTGAAATGCCCGTAATTAAAATATAGTTTGGAATTTTCAGTTATTGGATGCGATATTCCGAGACGCGGGCTTATACTCCATATCGGGCTAACGGATTTTCTCGGCAAGTTTTCTTCAAGATGGTGACCATAACCGGCTGCCAGGTTTTGATCATACATATCATAATCATACCACTCCAGGTTTGGATCGGAATAGTCCAGCCGGACTCCTACGTTAGCAATAAAACCTCCATATTCCATTTTATCTTGAAGATATATTCCTAACCGGTACGGAAATACATCATATACCATATCCCGGTTCCAGGTATCGTATGCAGGATTTCTTGCAAATGATCTTATTCGATAATCATTATATGCTAACTGTACACCTGCTTGAACTTGATGACTGCGTTGCACCTGACTTGTTATACTAAAGCTTAATGAAGTCGTGCTATTTCTTGTACTATCACGCCCTATATTCATCCATCCCCCTATGCCCATTCCGTCAACACTGGTTATTGTATAACCGAAATACCCGAACGGCGCTTCGTCTACAAAAAATCCATCCCAGAGTTCGTACTGTCTTGTTGTATCTCTATCCTGAATTTGAAAAGTTCTATAGCGGTTTTTGTTATACTGAAGACTGACCTCATAATAGGTTCGTTCCGAAATAGCATTCGTTAACTTTCCACCGATCATCGTTCTATAAATTGAACCCGGGCTATAGTACCCCGGCATAAACGGAATTTGTGGGTCATTCGTAGCAAGGTTTGCGATCTCGGATTGACTTCTTAAAACACGACCGGTCGGAGTTGTCGTCCAGTTGTATGGTGATACCGAATGCACTTCTCCGTATAACCCGGTAATATTAAGTCTCATAGAGGTTGTTATATCAGTAGTAAATCTAATCTGTCCGCGTCGTTGTCCATAACTATCCCGTGAAAGTGGAACGACAAACATATCCCGTTCCTCGAAATAAGTGGCATAAAAACGCATATCGCCAAGCAGACTGCTTATCACAGGTACAGGACCTCCAAAGCCGACATCGACCACATAATCGGGTTTCTGTATCCTTCCATCGCGTCTTCGATGCCACTGCCATAGTCGATATGCTTGTTCCGGGGTGAGATCTGTTGACGGGTCACCGTCTTCTATCGTTCTTCTCGATATGCTATTCCACCCTTCAAAGATAGGATATTTACTTTGCGTATACTGATCCCAATTGGTTGTTCCGGTCCACATAACCTCGGGATCGGTGTATGGTCTGTTAAAATACGAATCAGCATCATATATGGAGGGACCAAAGTGTTTCGCGCGTGGAGGTGAATAATGAACGATGACTGTTCCCGAATATCTGTCCCGGCGTCCGGTTCTTGTAATTATATTTACTAACCCCGACCGAACATTACCATATTCTGCACTAAATCCTCCGGTTTGTATCTGAACTTCCTGTAACGCACTCAAACTAATGGCAGAATAGGGTATATTGGATCGCTCGTCATCAAGAGACAATCCGTCCATAAACATCATCGTTTCCCGTGCACTTCCACCACGAACAATGATCCCCTGCGCCCCCATTTCTATACCGGCCTGAAGGGTCAACACCTCTTCAAATGTCTGTATAGGCATTTGATCAATTGTCCCTATCTCCACAACGCTAACACTCGCTGAAACATCCGGTTGAACAATTGGCCGCTCAGCTACTATAACAACTTCACCTAAATCAAGGGCTGTCTCATACATTTCAACATTGATTGATGTGGTTTGATCGATCTGAACCCTGACATTTTCCACCGTTACCGGATCATACCCCAACATAGTTATTCTCACTGTATGACGGCCGGGAGGGACATTCAAAATCCGGTATTCGCCTTCAATATTCGTTGCAGCACCCAGATGTGTTCCCTCAATAAATACATTTACCCCTACAAGCCATTCACCGGTCTGACCATCGGTTACCCTGCCTTCTATGCTGCCACTTTGAGCTAAGATCATTATAGGACAAAGTAAAAATATTAGTAAAATTACAATAGTATATTTAATTTTATTACACCTCGATTTTATAGCCATCATTACAGGACCTGCTAATAACAAGTGATTTGTAAATCAACATGATGCGGGTTTAAATTTTTGAGCAACAATCAGAAAAGCATTTCTCAAAAACCGGTGGTATTGGAGTCTGATGTGTTTAATAGTTTCACCAATAAAATTATTTATACAAAATAATTTAGCTGGTTTTTATATATTTTACAAGATTATTCTTAAAATATTTTATCCGTACCCAGCGTGACCACACGACTTCCACGCCCGCGGGTGTCAAATGTTCGTAACTTAATAACTTTATTACCATTCAATATTACAGGTTCGACATAAAGCGATGAATCAACCGTGGGTTCACCTCCATTAGTTGTATAACGGATTTCTAATCCCGGATAAGCGACATTTGCTTTAAGCTTGTTATTTTCAATTATCGCACCTGGCGGCGGTATTCGATATTCATAGCCGCCATTTATGCTATCGAGCCGGCGAAGTTCACGCTGCCCTAATCGATTGGCAAACTCATTCCATGCACTTTCAAACGCTTCAAGTCTTTCAGAACGGCTTACAATTTCCATCCAATCCCGATGAGGTACCCACGCACGTTCTGCCAGAGGTATTATTCGGGGCAGTGCCATATATTCCACCCGTTCAGGACTTCTGAAAGTTTCGCTCCAGAGTTGCCCCTGCAAACCGAGAATGTTCTTCCTGCCTTTATCTGTAAGCTTCTCAAAATCATCGTATGCGTCTTCCGGAATTACACGACCCATTCTATCTTTCATGCCGCTTTTATACAGATCGAAAGGAATGAACGCAAAAGGATCGCGTGTATCTCCAAATCCCGCCCAATATAAACCAATTTCCTCAGGATGTTTATTGTATACAAGGTCAAAATAAAAATTTGAAGCATGCGACATTACGATTTCATAGCCAGCGTTAGCAAATTTGTAGGAAAAACCTTCGGTTCCACCTCCCCATATGTTCCACCATACATACGGTATTGATCTGCCCGCAAAAATCGGGTTGGCTTTTCTTCTTCCGGTTTCAGGATCTCTGACCAATAAAAATTCTCCCCATGCAGACATAACGAGGCCGCGTTTTGAGAGACTATTTTCCATTCTGGTAAAGAAATAATTCATCAAATCATTCGCCGAATTAACTTCGTCAGATTCAGTAATAAACTGTTTGCATACAGGAGAATCTCTCCACGCACCAAATGGAACCTCATCACCGCCAACATGAATGGTAGTAAGCGGTGCACCAGCTTCCCTGTACATATCGATCAACTCATCGAAAATGACATCCAGAAAACGATATGTCGATTCCTGGCATACATTAATAACGTTGTCATTCCATCGCTGTACTGACATATATTTCGATTCATCGTTTGGATCATGTATTCTGTAGCGATTTGCTTCTTCGATTTCGTTTTCATCTAATAACCGTTTGTACCGTGCATTCATACTTACAAGCGCTGCACGGGCATGTCCCGGCACATCAATTTCGGGAATCACTTCAATATGCCGCTCATTAGCATAGCGGAGTATCTCCTTAAATTCTTCTTGTGTATACCAGCCGCTTCCCATCGATGCATCAGGATACGGTCCTGATCCTAATGAGGGCATAAGATTATCGCTCTCATCATGGGTATGTCCTCTGCGGCCGCCGACTTCGGTCAACTCCGGGAAAGCATTAATTTCCAGCCGCCATCCTTCATCGTCGGTGAGATGAAAATGAAACTTGTTGAGTTTGTATAATGACATCACATCAAGAAGTCGCTTCACTGTTTCGACCGATTGAAAATTGCGAGATACATCCAAATGAAGTCCGCGATAGGTTAATCCCGGAACATCGGTTATGGTAACAGCACCGACCGTGATAATGCTTCCCGTCGATTGCCATACGTCTAACGGGAACAATAATCTCAAACTCTGGATACCGTAAAACACACCTGCGGCATCACTGCCTTTTATTTCAATTCCTTCGCCGGTAATCTTTAACGTATATGCTTCTTCACCATATTGTTTAATGGCGCCATCTATCTCAATATCACCAATCTTGAGCTGGATCCCTGTATCCTCTATCGATCCATCTCTCTTTATAATTTGTGGTTGTGCATCCAGATACTGTGCAAATGAATCGGATAAAAATCGAGCTTCACATTCCAGACCTTCTTGATAATAAATCAATGTCTCACCCGTGATTGTAAGAGATCCCTCACCATTTTCAATTTTTACAGGTGTTGGCACGATATTAACGATTTTTTCAGGTTCAAGTTTGTACAGTTGAGAATTCCGCTTATATACTATGTCCGGTGATGACACGGGTACCGCATCATCCGGATGACGATTTAATTGCTCATCCCGGACAAATGGTTTAACTACCACATTAACCGGCACAATATCCTCACCGGAAAATTCAAAATATGCACCGGCGGGAGCTTCGAATTCTGTTATAACAGAACCGGATGCTTCAAACGAAAATTCTAACCCTTCACCGGGTTGCAAAGATTCAAACTCCCGGGTTGGGTTAAGTTTATAAAAATCACCGTTGATATGAGTTAACCGTACCTGCGACGACACACTCTCCGTATCAATTAGACGCATAAAATTAAAATAAAGCGTCCAGTCGTCCTCCAGCACCGTTCTGCTTTCATTGACGAGTTTGAGTTGCGAGCGAAACCGGTTTTGGTCGATAAAATTTGATTCTACCTCCCAATGTAAATGATAATCATACACAACGACATCATTTGAAATGCCATTACAGGAAGTAAGTAAAAAACAGATAAATATATTGAATGATAATATATTATAAAATATAACTTTGATCATATTCATTTAAACCTTGTAAAATATTATTGTTCGATTTATCGGATCACAACAAACTTTCTAAATGCACTATCGCCTGCCCGGTACAACAGCTCACCGGTAGCCGAATCATACTGATCCTCTGTTACCGTGAAATGTGCAATATACACACCGCTTACGACGATTTGACGGGAAGATGTTATCGATTGCCACGTTGCATCGCCGCTGCCGTCGGTATGTTCGATCGTTTCTATCAAATCACCCCGCTCGGTGTATATCCGTATGGTGCACTGCCCCGGAACATTGAGAAACATAATTTTATCCGGTTCACCGGGATACTGCAAATGCCTTGCCCGGATATTGTATGGGTTCGGCACCACACGTATATCATCCAGCGACCGTCCGGCTTCACGCTGTAAGAAAGCCGGCTCTGTGGTACGGGTATAAAAACGGCCGCTTTCCAGCTCACCGGTCGGGTTCGTTTCTCCGCTTGTATTGTTGCTCCCGTCATTATACGCGGTAATGTAATAAAAATACGATACACCGCGCCGGGCATCGGTATCTTCGAATCTTGTTACACCGGGTCCAACCTCGGCTATTTTTTGATATGTCGTATCCCGTCTGCCGACACCACGGTAAATCCGGTATCCCGCAAATCCCGGTTCGCCTTCGGACGGACTGGGCGCCCATTCGTGCATAATTCGGTCGCCGCCGGACATTATATCATAAACCGGGGGCGGCATTGGCGGCTGCGAAATGTTATATCCTTTCCGGTAACTTCTGTATGCACGACCGAAGACCTGCATAATCGAATCTTTACCCGTATACACCCACTCGTTTTTAAATTCATCTTTATCGTTTGTTGTTGAACCG
>PWTU01000016.1 GCA_003562775.1 Ignavibacteriales bacterium | reverse complement strand
TCTGGCGCTTGAATGTTGTAGCCATATTCGAATCCAAGTGCTGCAATTTCTGAGAGAGGGCTGTTGCGCACTTCAAATGCCGCTTTCGCACCGGATAAATTCTGTAACGGTACATAGGTATCGGAAGTACTACTATCGTGAAATACGGAGTGACGCTGGCTGAACGTACCCCGTTCGGTATCTTCGCCGGTCAACCGTATCGCGATCCCGTCTTCAAGGATGCTTGCAAGCGCGAGTTCCTCTGCCGTCGACCAATCGACCGACGCTCCATCTTCTTGATCAAGAACGTGACGGCGTTTTTCTATAGATTTTTGCAGCTTCCGGTTAATGTTAAATTTTTCCGGAAACGATTTCAACTCCTTGTTTAATTTACGGATCCGGTCTAAAGAGACGGCTGTTTTTATTTTATGCGCCGCACCGGGAGGCGGCGGTTCGGGTATTTCGTCAATCGGGACTTCTTCCGGTTTTACCGGGTCATAAATATTTTGCATCTCCTCCATCTGTTTACCGACCAGTTCATCCGGAACATCTTTATCAATCACCTTTCTTTCAATAAGTATATCAGCGTATTTTTTCCGCACCGATGGATGTTGTTTTATCCTCTGATAAAATACAGGTTGTGTAAAGGACGGTTCATCTCCTTCATTATGTCCGTACCGACGGTACCCGATTACATCAAGAACGATATCTTTTTGAAACCTGCTTCTATAAGCAAATGCAAGCCGTGCAGCTTCGATGCACGCTTCGACATCGTCGGCATTGACGTGGACAACCGGGATCTCAAAACCTTTTGCCAAATCGGATGAATATAGAGTGCTTCTCCCGGCTTCAGGCGTTGTAGTATATCCAAGCTGGTTGTTAGCTATAAAATGTATCGTCCCGCCGATACGATAGCCGGGTAATCGCGAAAAGTTGAGCGTCTCCGCCACGACACCCTGAGCTGGAAAAGATGCATCGCCATGTATAAGCAGCGGCAGTGTAATGCTATGATTGAATTCAGGCGCACCCGGTTTATCGACACGTGTTCCCGCAGCACGCGCCATTCCTTCTACAACCGGATTAACGTGTTCAAGATGACTCGGATTCGGGGCAAGCTTGACGACCGCATCCTTCACCTCTCCGTTCTCGACGGCAGTATATGCACCTTTATGATACTTGACATCGCCCGTCCAGCCCAGATCGTATCGCACGGTTTGCCGTCGGACAGGATCTTTAAACTCGGCAAGGATATGGGCATAAGATTTCTTTAAAATATGTGTAAGTACGTTGAGCCGTCCGCGGTGTGCCATTCCGATAAGAACATTTTGTATCTTTACGCCTCCCGATAATCGTACCATGATATCGAGCATCGGTATCAAGACATCAAGCCCTTCTATCGAGAAACGCGTCTTACCGGGGAACATCTTATGAAGAAATTGTTCAAACACCTCTACATGTGTCAATCGTTTGAGTATATCTTTCGGAGCGTACGGCATATTGTCGGGGTGGTAATTCCGGGATTCGGCAGCTTCGCGGAGCCAACGGCGTTCGTCCTCATCATATATATGTTCGTAATCGAATCCGGTAGTTGATGAATAGACCTTCCGTAACTCATTAATTGCTTCGCCGGCGTTTGCGGCTCTTCTCGCAAGCGGACCATCTACGAGACCGGCCGGCAATTGATTTAAATCTTCGTCGGTTAATTCGTACGTCGATAGTTCGAGTGACGCATCACCCGGCGGCGGTGTGCCAAGCGGGCAAAGCTGGGCGGCAAGATGACCGTATTTTCGAATTGCCTGAGCAAGGTTTGCAACCGCAACGATTTTTTCAACGGACACGCCGGCAGCTATCTCCCGGCCGTTTACCGGAGTCTTCCAACTTTTAAAGAAATCACGTATCTCTGCAGGAAGCGAATCGGGATCTTTTTGATAACGTTCGTAGAGTTCAAGTATATATCCGGCATTCGGACCGTGGAATTGGTTGTATATATTCATTAAGATTTAGAATATTTTTTATATTTTCACCGGCCACAAAAGAGGTTAGAAATTCATAAATATCCTTCGTGTCTTGGCGCCTTGTGGCTGAAATAATTGAGTATATTATGAAAAATTTTTGTCCACTACTTAAATAACATCTAAACCCCTCAAAAAATTCAATTTAGCCCCCGAGGCGGCCTGCGATATCCTGTATAATAGCGATGAGGGGTTCCGGATAAATACCAAGCCAGATAAGGGTGAGCATAAGGAATGCAAGTACTACTCCGCCGGCAATCGATATGGATTGAGTAAGGTGTGGGGATGTAACCGTAGCACCTGATTCTTCGGGAGCTGTGTACATCGTGATAATGACTCGCAGGTAATAGTACAATCCAATTGCACTGTTAACGACAAGCACAATAACAAGTACCCAGAGTGCAGCTCCGACACCTGCAGTCAACACGTAAAACTTTCCAATGAACCCGGCTGTGAGCGGTATACCGGCAAGTGAGAGCATCATCGCGGTAAGAACAGCCGATAACCATGGACGTTGTACATACAGTCCCCGGTAATCTTGTATGTCCTCCTGCTCTTTTTCGTTGTGGATTAACAAACCGACAATACCGAATGCCCCGAGAGAAGTAATAAAATAGGCCACGAGATAAAACGTTACCGCTTCTGCGGCAAGTGCGCCGCCAGCAAGAAATGCAACGAGAATATACCCGAGGTGAGCGATGGATGAATAGGCAAGAATTCTTTTCACATTATTTTGAAGTAACGCAAGAATGTTACCGGTAAACATGGATAGAATTGCAATTACGGTAAAGACAAAAAATACTGTTTCATAGGTATACATATTCAATTCTATAAAATACCGGAGAAGAATTGCAAACATTCCTCCCTTCGATACTGTCGCAAGATAAGCGGTAACCGGCGCTGGTGCGGCTTCGTAAATATCGGGCGTCCACATATGAAACGGTACTACTGCGAGTTTAAAGCCAATACCGACAATCATCATACCCGTCCCGGTGAGGATAAATACCTGGCGTAATCCATCCCCTTCCGCAAGCTTAGCTGCGAGTTCGGCAAACAACATTGTACCGGTCTCGGCATAAATCAACGCCATGCCGAACAATAAAAATGCCGATGATGCAGCCGCGAGCACAAGATATTTGATACCCGCTTCAAGAGGCCTATCGTACGTGAACAAATACGCGATCATACCGTATAACGATACGGTCAATACTTCAAGTCCGAGAAACAACGTTACAAAATGACTGCTCGTCACCATCACGGAGGATCCGATCGTCGCAATCAACAACAACGCATAAAATTCCTCCCTTTGTGCATCTCGGCGCTGCAAATATGAATACATCAACACAGAAACGATCAGACTCGCAGCGGTGAGTAAGCCGATATAAAACAGAGAATAATCGTCGATGACAATGATCGGTGTAACCTGTCTCGGCGTCAACTGCGTTAACGATGGAAGAACTGCAATTGCAGCCGCATGACCGATAACGGTTAACAACGCGGTGATGAAGTGATTACGGTAAAATGAAATCACAAGCACCACCAGCAATGCGGTCGCCGCAAGTATGATAAACGGTAAAAGAGCGGTTATGTCGGTTGCTGACAATGTTAAGGCTCCTCAATCTGACAACATTAATAAATTAATCACAAAATTCAAAACATCTGAGTCCCAGACCGTCCCCCCTTACCAAGGGGGGACTACAGGGGGGTCGAAATCTTGATAGGCCAAGATATGCTCCAGGTAATTTCGCATAGTCTCCATGAGCGACCCCCTATCATCCCCCTTGTTAAGGGGGATTCAACCCACTTGCCTTCCCGATTTCATCTTTAGTAAAAAGTTCAATAAACCTTTCCTTGTATTTCTCCGAATCCACCATCCTCACTTCCTCCACGCCCCGCTGCAAGATATCAAGCGCCGGCTTTGCTGTGTTCAATACCGGGCGCGGATATAAACCGAGCCATAATAATACGAGTATCATCGAAATCATCACAGCCATCTCGCGAACATTGAGATCCGGCATTTCCCACTTTTCACGGGATTCTCCGTGGAATATCCGCTGAATAATCCAGATTGAATAAATAGTAGCTGCAACTATACCGATTGCAGCAATAACAGTTAGTAAAATGTTTTCACGGAACATACCTATCAGCACAAGAAATTCACCCACAAAATTACCGAGTCCCGGCAAACCGAGTGAAGCCATTGCAAAGAACATTGCAACAGCGCCCATGCGCGGAACATTCGCCC
This sequence comes from Ignavibacteriales bacterium, assembly GCA_003562775.1. Taxonomy (GTDB): domain Bacteria; phylum Bacteroidota; class Ignavibacteria; order T3Sed10-11; family T3Sed10-11; genus T3Sed10-11. The sequence goes on along the minus strand of PWTU01000016.1, from coordinate 4,688 downwards.
ACATTCCGCCCATTCTATCCATATCGCGGGTGTGGATGCGATGTTGAATTCCGCCTGCCAGAATAAACAATGCACCTGTACTGAATCCATGCGCTATTATTACCACGATAGCTCCCTGCAATGCAAGCTGGTTCCATGCAAATATTCCGAGCAACACAAATCCCATATGACTGACGCTCGTGTAAGCAACCAGACGTTTGAAATCCGTTTGCGCAAATGCAAGCTTTGCACCGTACAGGATACTCACAACGCCAAGGATCATTGCGATAAACGAAAATTGCATAGCGGCTTCGGGAAATAGCGGCACGACAAATCGCAGCAGGCCGTACGCGCCCGTTTTAAGTAATAATCCCGCAAGGACAACACTTCCTGCCGTCGGCGCCTGGGTGTGTGCATCGGGCAACCAGGTATGCACCGGAACGGCCGGTAACTTTACGCCAAACGCGATAAAGAACCCGAGCATCAGCCACATCGCAACGGATGCAGTGATATCGGCGCCGAGCAGATCGTTATAGTTAAACGTGTAAACCCCCGTCGCATTTCCGTGCACAAAATAAAGAGCAAGAATCGCAACAAGCATTATCAAACCGGATGCCTGCGTAAAGATAAAGAATTTGATAGCAGCGTATCGCTTATCTTCATATCCCCAGATAATAATGAGAAAATACATCGGGATAAGCATCATCTCCCAGAAAAAGAAAAAGAGGAAAAGATCGAGTGCGATGAACACTCCGATGATGCCGGCAAGCACCCACAGTAAATTAAAATGGAAAAATCCGACACGATATTTGATTTCATTCCACGAAACAACGACGGAGATCATCCCCAAAAAAGCCGTTAATACTATGAGTAATAAGCTTAACCCATCAAGTGCAAGATAAAAACTGATACCGAGCTGCGGAATCCATGCGCGTTCGAATTCTATCAACCATGCTTGTTCGGTAAAGAGATCGATCTGGATATAATAATGATACCAGATATGCAGTGTTAATACGAAGACGATCGCAAGTGCGATGAACGATATCCACCGCGGTAGTTGCGTTCCCGCTCGTCCGCTTATCCAGGCGAGCAATCCGCCGATAATGGGTACTATGAGAATCCAGAGTAAAGTCATAAGAACACCGCAAGAGTAATAACTAAAATTGCACCGAAGACAATCGCCATTGCATACCACCGGACCTTACCCGTCTGCGTTTTTGTAAAGATACGGTGAAGCACTTCAGTTCCGAAGGCAATGGCATTATAGAACGAATCGATAAAGTCACTCTTATTAATCCGGGATACGAATATAATCGGTTGCACAAAAACTCTATCATACAGCCAGTCGAATCCCCATCCCGATGACCAGAATGTATATACAGCTTTTCTGGGTGGTGATGCTATGAGGGTATCGACTGTAGAGGGTTTTTTAATATACAGACTGTAAGCAATGTAAACACCGAGCGCGACCGACAACGTAGCAATGACCTGCAAGAGAAACTCCGTCCCCAGCGAATAATCAAGAACCGTGACAGCAGGCAGCACCGAAGCCATAAAATTCGAAAACAGGGTGAAGTCGCCTATAGTATGCGGTAATTCGATAAATCCGGCAACTGTTGAGAAAAAGGCAAGAACAATCAACGGTACAGTAATACGCATACCGGGCAAATGGGATACATCCGTTTTCTTTTCGCCATAGAAGACGAGAAACACCATTCTGAATGTATATATTGCAGTTATAAATGCACCCAGAACACCGAGAATATAGAACCATGTACTGCCAAGCCCGGATGAGAACGACTTCCAGAGAATAAGTTCTTTACTGTAAAATCCGGATGTCACTAAGGGAATAGCCGCAAGCGAAGCGCTTCCGATGAGAAATGTCCAGAATATGAGCGGCATATCCTTTCTGATTCCTCCCATTCGGAAAATATTCTGCTCATCATGGAGTGCATGGATTATTGCTCCGGCGCCGAGAAAGAGAAGTGCTTTAAAAAATGCATGCGTCATAAAATGAAACATCGCACCGGCGAAGGCGCCGACACCGAGAGCAAGGAACATATATCCGATTTGACTGATCGTGGAATATGCCAGCACTCTTTTGAAATCTGTTTGCGTAAGAGCGCTGAATCCGGCTATGAGTGCCGTTACAACTCCGATAATCGCCACGATGGTCATGACTGCCGGTGCAAGTTCAAATACGGCATACATACGCGCAATCAGATAAACGCCTGCCGTCACCATTGTCGCGGCATGAATCAGCGCGCTTGTCGGTGTGGGACCTGCCATAGCATCGGGCAACCATACCTGCAGCGGCAACTGCGCAGATTTACCGACTGCTCCTCCGAGAAGTAGCAGCGAAGCTGTTATCGGTATGGTCGAATCGGGCATCCAAATTCGCGGCGCAATATCGAGTATTGCCTGGATCTGAATCGTCCCCGTATGCATGAACAACATAAATATTCCGATGAGCATGGCAACATCCCCGACACGCGTAACGACGAATGCTTTCCTTGCGGCGTAGCCGTTCTCCGGTTTCTTATACCAGAATCCGATGAGAAGATAACTGCATAAGCCGACTCCCTCCCATCCCAGTAAAAGCAGAACGAGATTATCACCGAGTACGAGGATGAGCATCGAGCCGATAAAGAGATTCATATAGGTAAAGAAACGTGCATACGATTCGTCGCGAATCATATACTCCGTGGAATAAAGAAGAATGAAAAATCCTACAAAAGTAATAACAAACATCATGACAAGCGATAGCGCATCAAGATGCAATGTTATAGCCGGAGTTAGGTTTGCAACTTCGATCCACGACCACAACGCCTGCGTAAACGAGTATCCTTCGGGCGGTGATGACAGAAAGTTAATGCCGATCAGTATTGTGATAATCGCCGATATACCGGTTCCTCCCGCACCGATACCACCGCTTGCCGTCTTCGGCATACGGGAACCGAATGCGATCAGGATGACCGCGACGAGAAACGGTAAGAAAGGGATAAGCCATAAGAGATCGTACATATCATCCTCTCATTTTACTTGCAATATCGGCATCGAGTGAATTATACCTGCGGTAGTGCTGCAAAATAAGAGCAAGACCAACGGCAACCTCTGCAGCGGCAACGGCGAGGATAAAGATGAACATTACCTGTCCCTCCGTACTTGCCCAGTGTGCGCCGGCAACGATAAATGCAAGTCCAGCAGAATTAAGCATGATCTCAAGCGATAGAAGCATGAAGATCAAATTCCGCCGGATCATGATTCCGATTAATCCGAGTGAGAATAACAAGGCCGCCAATATCAGGCCTAATTCCATGGGAATTGCTGTCATGTGTTTTTCATCAATGTGAGTTTAGCTTTTGACCAACTTTAACTTGTTTTAAGAATTAAAGCTCCAAATTCCAAGGTACAAGGTTCAAGGTGATAAACATTCGTTCAATTTTAAAGTTTATTTATTATAGAACCGAGAATATTTTTCAATTCGTGTGCTTCTTTTACCAGTAGTTCTGATTTTTTCTGATCACCCCATACCCTTGTCCTTCTCCTTAAATCTGAGGCGTTTGCTCAACAGTGTCGCCGCAATAAGACCGGCGAGGAGCATAAGACCGGCAAGCTGTACCGCGACTATGTACGGTCCGAACAGTTGCTGTCCGACTTCCCGCGGACCGATTATTTCAACGAACGCCCAACTCTGTTCCCCCTGCATTAATGTATAGACGATCAATGCAAAAAGGATACCTGACAAGATACCCGGTCCGATCCACATCTTTTTTGGAAACCATTCCCTTTCCTTCTGTACTGCAACTTCACCGAGGTTTAACATCATAATTACAAAGAGAAATAAAACCATGATAGCGCCCGCATATATGATAACTTCCAGCACCGCTATGAACGGTGCACCGAGTACATAAAATATTAACGCTACCGATACAAGAGATACAACGAGATATAATAGCGCATGAACGGCATTATGTCGCGTTATTACCATAACGGTTGACACCAATGCTATTGCTGAGGCGATATAGAAGACGATTGTCATCGTGGTTTTTGTTTACAGTTTCGAGTTTACTGTTTTTAGTCTTGTGTTTATTGTTAGTTAATGGTTATCGGTTAATGGTTAATCGTCGTTTGGTGCAACACTACGATTAACTAATAACAATTAACCAATAACAAATAACCGAACTACGGCATAAGACTCCTCGGATCGACCGGCTTTTCTTCATCGATACCTTCGCCTTTTCCCTTTCCTTTAATGGCCAATCCTGCATATTTATAGAAATTATAACCGTGATATTTTCCTTCACCGTCAATGAGAAGGTGTTCTTTTTCATACACCATGTTCTGACGGTCGTATTCCGCCATCTCGAAATCCGGTATCAACTGGATGGCGTATGTCGGACACGCTTCCTCGCAATAACCGCAATAGATACAACGAGAGAAGTTAATACGGAAGAAATCCGGATACCGGCGGCCGTGTTCGTCTTCCGTTGCATCGAGTGCTATGCAATCAACCGGACAGGCAACTGCGCAGAGATAACACGCGACACAGCGTTCCTCTCCGTCGGGATCCCGCGTCAATACGATCCGTCCGCGCCATCTCGGCGGCAGATAATTTTTTTCTTCGGGATACTGAACCGTGACACGTTTTCTGAACAGATGTATGAACACGTACCACAGACTTTTCAGTATACTAATCATAATTCCTC
>PWTU01000017.1 GCA_003562775.1 Ignavibacteriales bacterium | reverse complement strand
TCTGAATTATATTTAGTGACAAGATAATCCGACTGTTGCAGGACTCCGAATGTACCTATGTAAAATGTATTATTCTCTTCGACGGTAAGACGTAATCCCATTTCTTCAACCGGAATCGTTCGGATAAAATCACCGTTTGCATCGAAAATAGATATCCGTCTGCGCATATAATCGAGAGCATATACGTTATTGTCATTGTCTGTGTCGATATCGAAGAGCGAGTCGAATTCACCGGGCCCTTCTCCTTTTCGACCGAATGAATTTATAACCGATCCTTCCGGGTCGATATGAAGAATGCGGTTATTCTGACTATCAGCTATATAAAATGACCCATCTGTGTGAAGAGCGAACGCATTGATGACACCGATCGGAAGATCGTCATATATAATATGCTCGGTATCGATTTCCCGGATGAGCGATAGTTCGAATGAATATCCATCATCGTATGGTAAAGAGCCGTTGTATATATATTGTACGCCGCCGATTTCTTCGACATACCCGTCCCACTCCGGTTGGGATGAACAGGCGGCGAAGAGCAACAATGTGAAAATTAATAGTGCTTTCATTGATGTAGTCCGTAAATTTTATGGGCATCGGGGTAACCGGTTTTAAAATCTACAAATTCAATCTTTGAAATGCAATAAAACTTTGCTTTTTTCTCCTCTTCTCCGTAATATGCATTTTTACACACATTATCCAGTGACGGATGAAAACTGTCTTAATAACGGGCGGCAGCGGATTATTCGGCCGGTATGTCGTCGGAGTTCTCGGTGAACGGTATCGTGTTATTGTTCTCGATAAAAAGCAGCCGGAAAATCCGGTAGAGTATCAGCATGGCGATGTGCTCGATCTCACTGCAATGGCTGAATGTACACGGGGAGTTGATGCAATCGTGCACCTTGCCGCAATACCTCATCCTCTCGATCATCCGGCGGAGGAAGTAGTCCGGCTTAATGTGATGGGCACGTTCAATATGCTTGAAGTGGCGGCGCGAAATAACGTTCGTACCTTTATATTTGCCTCAAGTGAATCCACACTCGGGTTCGCATTTGCCGAACGGAAAAATCATCCCGATTCTGTGCCGGTCGATGAAGACCATCCGCTTCGACCGCAGGACCCGTATGGTATGAGCAAGGTGCTTTGCGAAGAAATGTGCAAAACGTACACACGGCGATATGGAATGCAAACGATATGCCTCCGTATGCCCTGGATATGGGTCCCCGAACCGGAAGAACAAAAATTCTACCGTGAGCTGATCGATGAATATCCGAAATGGTATAAAAATCTATGGGCGTACGTACACGTACTTGATGCAGCCGATGCATGTGCACGTGCGCTTAATCGGGGATATCGAGAGGAGCACCGGACGTGGTTCATAACTGCTGATGAAAATTGGACGGGCATTGAATCCATAAAACTTGTTCGGGAATTTTTCCCCGAGACCGTTATTTATAAAAACAGATTACCGGGCGCCGTAAGTTTAATCGCCAACAGCAAAGCAAAAACAGAACTTGGTTTCAGGCCGGAGCGAACTGTTGATGATGTCTTTTCAACGATAACTGCCAAATGAAACGATCGGTTATACTTGACGTCGATACCGGCGTCGACGATGCAATAGCAATTTTACTTGCTCTAAATTTACCTCAACTGGAGGTGAAAGCGATTACCATGGTCAGCGGGAATGTGCATGTTGATGAAGTTACCGAAAGCACCAAAACGGTTTTAGGGTTGACGGATTATCACGGCATCCGGTTGGGTAAGGGATCGTCGGTATCGTTACGGAGAAAACGGTTTCACGCTCCCGAAGTTCATGGGAAAGACGGTCTGGGGAATATTCGAAAGAGATACGATACGTATAAAGCCCGCATCCGAACGGAACGGGCGGTCCCGTTAATTCTCGAAACGATAAAAAGAACAAAGATACCGATAACGATCATTGCAACGGGACCACTGACGAATATTGCCCGTGCAATTTTAAAAGACAAACGAACGATGCGTTGTGTGAAGGAGATAATCAGCATGGGTGGCTCGTTCGAGTACCGCGGTAATACCGGGCCGTTGGCGGAGTTTAATTATTATGTCGATCCGGACGCCGCAGACGTGGTTGCGCGATCGGGGATACCGTTAACGGTTGTGCCGCTGAACGTTACCGAAACCGTGCCGTTAAAACGCGAAGATATTATTCGGCTAACCGGAAAAAGTAATACGCTCACAGCTCGATTTATATACGATGTAACGAAATTTTATATGGATTATCATAAAAAAGTGGAATCGTTTAACGGCGGCTTTATGCACGATCCGCTTACGGTTGTAATTGCTGCAATACCGTCGATTGTGAAAAAGAAGATACAACGTACGATGTTGGTAGAAACCGGGGGAATATATACCGGTGGAACGACGCTCACCCGGGATGCAAAAGGGCGGGAAAAACATGCTCCGGTCGTATCGATCGTTATGGAAATTAATCGGCAAAAATTTTGGATTACGTTTCGAAAATATCTCTTTACATAGCTATGATTATAAATTTGAGATATGCATATTTATTTTGTATGATTGCTTGTCTCATGCCGAATCTCGATGCACAGGTTTCCGACGCGGGTATGTTCGGGCGGGAAGCGATCGTTGTTTCCGATACAGCCGAGGCGCCGAACAACAGCTCTCTCTCGTTTGAACGGTTATTATCAAGTTATCAATGGTTATTCAACCATCGCACGAATTACGTAAACGATCGATGGTTTCTGATGCTGGATGAGCGTTTTCGCTCAAGTTTGGTCCGAACCGACCGCCGATTCGTTAAAGATCAACAAGAACTTCGTTTTTTGGGAGGCAGGCGATTGACCGATCGTTTTGATGTTCGAGTGAGCGGTTCGTCGCTCTTTCTTTCTGATAACCAGATTACCGGATTAAACGACGCCGCAATAGCAAATGCTCACACCGGATTGGGATTCCGTCCTGCAGATAACATTACATTTGCACCCTATATAGGATATACCGTAGACCGTCAGGCCGATAGAACCGATCGCGGCGTCTCATATCTTGCGCGCCTCCGCGGAGAAAATATTGAGTATGCAGAAACATTCCTGAATATCGACGGACAGTTTTCACTTCAAAGGGTTGACCCCCGCACCACTGCGAGCCATTTTCTGCGGGTTGCTGTAGACCGGGAATTCGATGCGCAGACGTTTATTACGATCGGGACGTATTATACTTACTCACGTCGGGAGTTTTATTTTCCGGCAGACGACCGGACACAGGAGTTATTCAATGTATCGATGAACATCGATCAACGGTTTGATCGACGGATGGGAGCATCGGGCGATATGCACTATGCTTTACGGAGAAACGTTATCGGGATCCTCAGCACCTCTATCGATTGGCGGACCGTAACGCGGGGATATTTTTATCAACCGACGAGGCCGTTTACGAGCTATCTCTTTGATACGTCTGTCAATGAATTCTCGATGACGGTACGATTAGGGCTCCGGTATCATTTCAGTGAACGAGTAAGCGGCGCAACCCATCTAACGTACCACGAGAGATCGGAAGAACACGGGCTCACTTCAATTGATTCCGATCTTCCTTCTACGTTCGTGGAGGACAGGGCGGCGAGTGAATTTATGAAAAATAATATTGCACAGCGAACCACCCTTGCAACGCATGGCAGCGTCAGACTTGCGCGTGGACATACTCTTACATTTGCGGGTTCATCGTCGATATTGCGATACGATACGCCAAGCCCGCGAAACTTCGATGACAGGGATGAACTGCGGTTGCTGTTCTTTACGGGGACTCGTCATACCCTGAACAGATACCTGACGCTCGATCTTGCCGCCGATCTCGTTATGACGCACGTTGTGTATTTACGTGCGCAGCGAAGTGCAAATAACAATTGGAACCGTGTGTTACGTTTTACGCCTGCGTTAACCTATGAACCGGTCGATTGGTTCAAAACCACCAATGCTTTCGAAGTTCTTGCAAACTATACCGTTTATGATTTTGAAGATATGGTTACCGGGCTGCGCAGTCTTTCCTATCGTCAGGTGGGATGGATCGATTCGACCAGGGTACGTTTGACCGGAGATATCCGGCTGGATTTTTTCTCTCATTACCGGAGATATGAGCGCGGAGAGCTCCGGTGGGAAGCATTTGCGGAACGTCCGCTGCACTCATTCGAAGAATTAACACTCATTGCATCGATTCGATATGATATTCGTCCGGGATTAATTGCCTTTGCCGGTGGGATTCGCTATTTTAATCGAAACAGATACCGGTATATTCAACGCGAAAGAGAATTCGAAACACAGATAAAGAATATAGGTCCGACGTGTTTCATCTATTGGAATATTGATAATCGCTTCAGGTTGACCGTGCAAGGATGGTATGAAATGCAGTATCGCGACTCGGTGTATTTTTCCAGTATACCAAATTTATCAATTGATATCGGTGCACGTTTTTAATGCGATCGTCGTCATAGTATAGGGAGATTTTCAATTGTCGTCTAAACAGAACCAGTTTAATTTGAAATTTCAAAGTATACCCGAGAATGTTTCAAAAGTAGAAACGTTTTTAGGAAACGTGAATGAGCATCTTCGGTTAAACGAGGTGGAGTTTCATAAGTTGCTTGTTGCAACAACCGAAGCGGTCAACAACGCTATTATGCACGGCAACAAGTCGAAGCCGGAGAAAACTGTCACGGTGGATGTGACTATAAAGAAGCGTTATATTGTTATAAGAGTGTGTGATGAAGGCGGCGGGTTCGATCCGGAGGAAATTCCGAATCCTCTCGACGAAGAAAATCTTTTAAAAGAGAGCGGGCGCGGATTATTTTTAATGCAAACGCTTATGGATGAAGTGGAAATTACCGCTAATGAAACGGGGTGTGAGGTGCGTATGTCTTTATATACAGGTCCGAAGAAAGGCCTAAAAGATGCGGAATAATACCGGGGCGCATTACAGACAGCGCCCCGACCGGTTGATATATTTTAAAGGTTAACTTTTTCCATCATTGCCTGTACCCCGCTTGCCGATTTGTTTAATGCTTCCTGTTCCTCGGGGTTGAGTTTTATCTGAATGATCTCTTCAATGCCGTTCTTCCCGAGCTTCACCGGCACACCGACCATAACATCGTTTAACTCATATTCACCTTCGAGCCATGCAGCACACGGTAAAATACGTTTTTTATCTTTAATAATTGCTTCTGCCATTTCCACACTCGATGATGCGGGGGCATAGTATGCACTCCCCGCTTTTAGATAATTGACGATCTCGATACCACCGTCGCGCGTACGCTGCACAAGACGGTCGATCGTTTCTTTATCCATCATATCGGGAAGCGGGATACCGGCGACGGTTGAATATCGCGGCAGCGGAACCATCGAATCTCCATGCCCGCCGAGCACAAACGCCGAGACATCTTCTACCGATACGTTCAATTCCATGGATATAAACGTTCTGAATCGAGCTGAATCGAGCACTCCCGCCATCCCCATAACGCGATTATTTTCAAAACCGCTTGCCTTATAGGCAATGTAGGTCATAACATCAAGCGGGTTTGAGACAACGATGAGAATCGAATTCGGCGATTGTGAGACCACCTGTTCCGTAACCGATTTCACTATTTCGGTATTTTTGGCAAGCAGGTCGTCCCGGCTCATACCGGGTTTACGCGGCAGACCGGCTGTTATGATGACCAGATCGGAATCTTTCGTTTCGTCGTATCCGTTGGTTCCGATAATACGGGTATCGGTTCGCTCCACCGGGGTTGCTTCGTACATATCAAGGGCTTTACCCTGTGGAATGCCTTCAACGATATCGACAAGAACGATTTCATTCGCGAGTTCCTTGTTTGCGAGTATATGTGCCGTTGTTGCACCGACATTTCCTGCACCAACTACTGTCACTTTCATAATGTGCTCCGTATGCTGTTTATTAGATTGGACTGATTAATCATATTTGGTTTAGATTCAGTGTTTGGTAGGGATCAACCCGCATTTGCGGGAAAGAATATCAGGTCGCGTATAATATAAAAAAGCCGAAGTGTTTTATGCTTCGGCTATGATGTTAACTCGTTTTCGGTCTTTTCCGAATCTTTGAAATTGTACAACTCCGTCGGACTTTGCGAAGAGCGTATCATCGCTCCCTTTACCGACGTTAATGCCCGGGTGGACTTTGGTGCCTCGCTGACGTACAATTATGCTGCCTGCCGTTACCTGCTGTCCACCGAATGCCTTAACGCCGAGACGTTTTGCAATACTGTCACGACCGTTCTTTGTGCTTCCGAGACCTTTTTTATGTGCCATAATCTCACCTCTGCTATAAAAATCTTATGAAATCTTCTCAACTTGCAACGTGGTATAATCTTGTCTATGCCCGCGTTTTACCTTGTATCCTTTGCGGCGTTTCTTTTTGAAAACGATTACTTTCTCACCGCGGCCATGATCAAGTACTTTTGTCTTAACAGAATGGCCTTCAAGCGCAGGTGTGCCGATTGTTGTCTTTTTATCATCTGATAAAAGCAACACCCGATCGAAATTTACTTTGTCGCCGACTTTATTCGGTAATTTTTCGACTCTGATCGTATCTTTTGGGGATAGTTTATATTGCTTTCCCTGAATTTCTACCACTGCAAACATTGATCGTAATTCCTCAAATAATGCTTTATAGGTGCTTCAATATTTAAGACAACTAAGTTACAAAAAAATGATCTAAATGTCAATTTTCCTGCGATTTAAACGGAGGTTTTAAGAAAAATTGCAAAATTCGACCTTAAAAATCGTTGATTTTATTGACAATAGCGGTATTTATCTGTAAATTTCTGATACTTACAATAATGAACAATTTAACCGATTGGTAACGGTGTTTAATATTGCTATATTTGCTTCCGGTCGGGGATCGAATGCCCAGGCAATACTTGAAAATATTGACCGGGGAAAGATTAATGCACGTGTTTCTATAGTTGTCAGTAATAAGAGTGACGCCGGTATTTTTGACATTGCCAATGAGAGAAAAATACCACACCGGTATCTTAATCCCTCTGATTTTACATCGGTAGAAAAGTACTGTAGTGAGGTGTTATCGGTTCTTGATGAATTTGATATCGGTCTTATAGTACTCGCCGGATATCTGAAAAAAATACCTTCAGCGATTATATCTCGATATCGAAACCGGATTATGAATATACACCCTGCATTGTTGCCGGCATTCGGTGGAGTTGGTCTGTACGGAATGCATGTACATAATGCTGTCATTGAACACGGTGTAAAAGTAACCGGAGTGACGGTACATTTTGTCGATGAAAAGTACGACCACGGTCCTATAATACTACAGGAACCGGTGAGCGTTTATGATGATGACACTTCGGAGTCACTCTCAAAACGTGTCCTCCGGGTTGAACATGAATTATATTCAAGAGCTATTGCATTATTTGTCGATGGACGACTATCAATAGACGGCAGACGGGTTTATCTGCAACAGTAAAGGACTATACATTTGATTACTATTCGACGTGCAATTATAAGTGTTTCAAACAAGAAAGGAGTGTTCGAATTTGCACAGGCGCTGCATAAGCGGGGTATTGAGATAATATCAACAGGTGGTACTGCGAAGGAATTGAACCGGAGCGGCATACCGGTAACATTGGTGTCGGAAGTGACGGGATACCCCGAAATTCTTGACGGGAGAGTGAAAACGTTACATCCCGCAATTCATGGTGCATTGCTTGCCCGCTCCGATGTTCTATCGGATACCGAAACCCTTGCTTCACATAACATAACTCCCATCGAATTGGTTGTCGTAAATCTATACCCGTTTGAAGAAACGATAGCCGGTAATTCAGTGTCGATTGATACGGCTGTCGAACAGATAGATATTGGCGGCCCGACAATGATTCGAGCTGCGGCAAAAAATTTTAAACATCGTGCGATCGTTGTCAATCCCGGGAGGTATTCAGATATTATTACAGAGCTTGACTCGAACGACGGCTCCATCACAGATGAAACATCAATGAACCTTGCACGGGAGGCATTTGAATACACGGCGCATTACGATTCGGTGATAGTGCGGTATTTTGATTCTCTTGCACCGGCGAAGGCGGATTTACCTGATAAAATCACATTTTCTTTGCATAAAGAATTGGCGTTGCGATACGGTGAAAATCCGCATCAGAAGGCAGCGCTTTATGGAAGGTTTTTTGAGTATTTCGAACACTTACACGGTAAAGCATTATCGTTTAATAACATTTTAGATATTACTGCCGCAGCGCAATTAATCGGCGAATTCGATCGGCCGACGGCAGTTATTATAAAGCATAATAATCCGTGCGGAGTTGCAAGCGATGATTCGCTTTCGGATGCATATCGTAAGGCGTATGAATGCGATCGGACGTCTGCATTTGGCGGGATCATCGCGGTTAATCGACCGCTGGATTTTGAGACTGCACAAGCAGTCAACGAAATTTTTACCGAGGTGATTATTGCTCCGGCGTTCGACGGGGATGTAGTTGATTTTCTTCAGAAAAAGAAAGATCGGCGGGTCATAAAACAATTGACCGATTTGCATAATGTAGACGATCTTGATATTCGAAGTGTATATTGTGGTTTGCTCGTACAGGATAAAGATACGGAACGCATATCAAAGGATCGGCTCAAAGTGGTTACGAAACGAAAGCCGGATGCTAACCAATTGGAGTCGCTGCTGTTTGCATGGCGGGTAGCGAAACACGTGAAGTCGAATGCAATTATCTTTGCACGCAACGGTCAAACATTGGGTATCGGCGCCGGACAGATGTCGCGTGTCGATTCTTCCAAAATTGCAGTGAGCAAGGCAAAGAATGCCGGCTTTGATCTTGCCGACACTGTTGTTGCAAGCGATGGTTTTTTCCCGTTTGCCGACGGCGTCATTGAACTGGTACGTGCGGGTGCCACAGCTATTATTCAGCCGGGAGGTTCGGTCCGCGATCAGGAAATTATAGACGCTGCAAATGAACACAATGTATCGATGGTATTTACCGGTGTACGACACTTCAGACATTAATATCGATGAAATAGTATATCTTTATAACTAAATAGATGAGGAATTTTTAAGAATGGGATTATTATCAATGTTTTCCGCTGATCTCGCGATCGACCTGGGTACGGCAAATACTCTTATTTATGTTCGGGGAAAAGGTATCGTTTTAAATGAGCCGTCAATTGTTGCTTTTAATCGCGACACAAAAAAGATTGTGTCGATAGGGAATGAAGCGCGTGAAATGATCGGGAAAACGCATAGTGAGATTCGCACTATTCGCCCCTTACGGGATGGCGTGATTGCTGATTTCGAGATTGCGGAAGGGATGCTTCGTGCTTTTATTAAAAAAATCAATGCGAATTGGTTGCCGAGCAGACGTATTGTAATTTGCGTACCCAGCGGTATTACTGAAGTTGAAAAGCGGGCAGTCCGCGATTCGGCGGAACACGCCGGCGCCCGTGAGGTTCATCTAATTGCCGAACCGATGGCGGCTGCAATTGGGGTAGGTCTCGATGTGGAAGCGCCCGTCGGGAATATGATTATCGATGTCGGCGGTGGAACGACCGAGATAGCGGTGATCACGCTCTCCGGTATTGCCAATGAAGAGTCCATACGTTTCGCCGGCGATGAGATGAATAATGCCATAATCCAATACCTCAAGAGAAATCACAATATGCTCGTGGGCGAACGGACTGCCGAAGATATCAAATGTAAAGTCGGTTCGGCGATGCCGCTCGAAGAGGAGCAGACTATGGCAATCAAAGGACGCGATCTGGTAAATGGTATACCGAAAACAATCGATATTAGTTCCGTTGAAATCCGTGAAGCATTGTCCGAAGCGATAAGCACTATTGTAAACGCTGTTCGGCTAACGCTCGAGCGAACCGAACCGGAATTATCCAGCGATATTCTCGATCGTGGCATTATGTTAACCGGCGGCGGAGCGTTGTTAAAAGGACTTGATGAGCGAATCCGGCTTGAGTCCAGTATTCCCGTTCATGTCGTCGAAGATCCCCTCACTGCAGTTGTACTTGGAACCGGTAAGGTACTTGAAGACTTGTCACGGTACTCGAAGGTATTGATAAAAGGACGAAATTATTAGTTCGTTTGCGTTGGTTTCAACTGTTTTGTATACTTAAGTATGGCACGGTTTCTGAATATATTACGGATATATAGAGAATATGTTGTACTGGCTATTCTTGTCGCTGTCTCGGTTGCGTTGTTTCCACTGAACGATAACCCTCAGATTAAACAGCTTCGTGCTTACACTATTGCAGGACTTGGAATTTTGCACGAACCGGTATCGCTGATTACGGAAACGGCAGCATTACGTGCAGAGAATGAGCGACTGCGTCGCATGAACATACAGCTTGCCGATGAAGTGTATCAGCTACGCGATGCACGGCTCGAAAATATCCGGTTGCGCAGGATGCTACGGTTTCAGGACCGAGCCCCGTATGACTTGGTCCCCGCCCGGGTGATCGGTCAATCCGTAGATCCGTTACGAAAAACGGTAACTTTAAACGTGGGAAGTAATCACGGGCTACGTGAACAAATGCCTATTATCACCGAATCGGGTTTGGTCGGGCGGGTGATCATTGTTGCGGCGAATTATTCGATCGGACAGATAGTACTTAATCGCGAATTTCGTGCAAGCGCCAAAGTTGAGCGCACGCGTGTTGACGGTATTATTCAATGGGATGGTTCAACCGGATTGCATTTAAATAATGTTACGAAGACTCTCGACGTGAATGAGGGTGACGTGGTGGTAACTTCAGAATATAGTAATGTTTTTCCCCCGGGTATATATATCGGTGTTGTTTCCCGGGTGGATATAACACCGGGCATACTCACAAAGAATATACGGATTCGGCCCGGGGTTGATTTTTCCCGGCTTGAAGAAGTCTTTGTGATGCTCTATACAGCAGACGAGGAGAAAATAGCTATTGAAGAACAAATTGAACAGCGATAACGAGCACGTATGATGCAATATGCTCGTTATGCACTGATCTTGATCGTTCTTGTAATTATACAGAAGACACTTATTCCGTTTATATCGCTTGTCGATGTTACACCGGACGTATTGCTTATTTTCGTTGTTATCGTTGCATTGCGTGAAGGACAGATAGCCGGAACGGTGTTCGGTTTCGTCGTCGGTTTTGTAATCGATATCGTGAGCGGTGAATTTTTAGGATTAAGTGCACTGACAAAAACCATTGCAGGATTTACAGCAGGATATTTTTATAATGAAATGAACCCGCTTCAGATACTTGGAACGTATACTTTTTTTGTCGTCATTGCAGTCGCTGCAGTCGTACACAATATAATTCACTATGCGATTTTATTCCAGGGTCTTCCGGTTTCCGTTACCGAAGTTATTGTTAAATTTGTTATCGGTTCGACGTTTTATACGGTGGTCATTTCACTCATTATGTTTTTTTATTATAATGCACAATCCAGATTTTTACGTACATAATTCAACAAAGGTCAATGAGTAACGGTAATTTCGGTTCAGCTATACGGGTAAAAATATTTAATACGATAATTATTCTGACATTGCTCGTAATGATTGGTAGGTTGTACCAATTACAGCTTGTTTATCAGGATGAGTGGGGGAAAAAATCACGTGATAACAGTGTGCGGACAATACTCAGTGAACCGGTGCGCGGCTTGATGTATGACAGACGCGGCAGACTCATTGTCGATAACAGACCATCGTATACCGTCACGGTAACCCCGAGAGAGTTTCGGGATGAGATCCTCCCCGACCTTGCGAAATTACTCAATCTTGATGAAGAGGTGCTTGCCGGCCGTATTCAACGCGCCAGGTCATGGTCGCGTTTTATACCGAGTAAAATTCAGCGGGATGTTGATTATGAAGTGATCGTTCACCTCGAAGAATTTCGCCACAGATATCCCGGGATTGGATATGTAGTCGAATCAAAACGGCATTACAATACCCGTGCGAGAATGTCTCATGTACTTGGATATACAAAAGAAATTTCCGAACGACAACTCTCGCGTATGCGGGAAACCTATCGTCCCGGAGATGTCATCGGTTCTTCGGGTATTGAAGCTACCTACGAAAACGTGCTGCGTGGTGAACGTGGTTTCGAATACGTTGTGGTTAATTCCTGGGGACAATTTATTTCCCAATATTCCGGTGGACACAAAAATGTTCCGCCGCGGGAAGGATCCGATCTATTCTTAACTATTGATGCCGAACTTCAAACCCTGGCTGAAGATTTGCTCGGCGATAATAAAGGTTCAATTGTAGCAATCGACCCGCAAACAGGCGGTATATTAACGCTTGTCAGTAAGCCGGATTACAACCTTTCCAATTTCAGTGGCGTGACGCCGCCCGATGTCTGGACGAAGCTTAATTCAGATTCCTCACGTCCGTTATTTAACAGAGCTGTTTCGTCAATATATCCGCCGGGATCAACATATAAGATGGTTCTTGCGGCTGCTGCGTTGGAACAGGGAATTATAAATGAACGGACAAGACTACACTGCCCCGGATCGTTTCGTCTGGGAAGAGGCGTCTATCGTTGCCATAGACCTGAAGGCCATGGTGATGTAAATGTAGTGGAAGCAATACAGAGATCGTGTAATGTATTTTTCTATCAATTAATTCTCAGGGTTGGATTCGACTGGTGGTCTCACTATGGCCGGCTTTTTGGGTTTGGCCAGCGAACCGGCATCGGTAGTATGGAGGAAACGGCGGGAATACTTCCCGACACCGATTATTATAATCGGGTATACGGCGTCGGACAGTGGACTCGGGGGAACTTAATCAGTCTTGCAATAGGTCAGGGTGAATTGAGTGTTACACCGCTGCAGATGGCGGTGTATGCGATGTTATTTGCCAATAAAGGTGAGTATCATCGACCACATCTTGTCAGCCATATTTATGATTCCCATACCCGCAGAATTTCGGAGCTTACCTATGAGACGAATAAGGTGCACCTTTCGGAAAACACCTGGGAAATAATCCGCCGGGGAATGAACAAAGTGGTCGATGCCGATGGCGGCACCGGACGCAGAGCGCAAATTCGTGGTATATCTTCAGCCGGCAAAACCGGCACTTCTCAAAATCCGCACGGCGAAGGCCATGCATGGTATGTAGGTTTTGCTCCGTATGATAATCCGCAAATCGCTATTGCCGTTGTTATTGAAAATGTTGGATTCGGTGGAGTGCATGCTGCGCCCGTTGCGGGCCGGTTAATCGATCACTATTTACAACGCTCAATCATATATGATCATCCACGTCGTACCGTACCGGTAGTTCAGGATCAATCATCAAACGGGAGTGACAACTGATGAGGTTGGAGAGAAATCATATAACTATCGCAAACGGTACGACAAACGACTGGATATTAATTTTTTGTGCACTTTTACTTACTGCGATCGGACTTGTATCGATATACAGCGCTACATACGATGCAGGCGCTTCCCTTTTTTTTAAGCGACAGTTAGTGTGGGCTATTCTCGGTGGAGTCGGTATGGTGTTGATGCTGTTTATTTCGCCTCGGGCAATTGAGATGATGGCGGTTGTTGCACATATTGCTATACTGTGTCTGCTTGCTGTAGTTCCATTCTTCGGGAAAACGGTTGCAGGAACGACGGCCTGGCTGGAAGTCGGACCGTTCAGCGTTCAACCCTCTGAAATCGCGAAGATTACAACGATATTGGTACTGGCGCTGTACCTATCGAAAAGTAATATCAATATAAAGTCATTTAAAACATTATTTACAGCCGGAGCTATTGTCGCTCTCCCAATGGGACTTGTTTTGATGCAGGCGGATGTTGGAACCTCGCTTATATTTTTCCTTATGTATATACCGGTAGTCTATTGGGCGGGCGCCTCTCCATTTGTGGTCGTTGTTCTGGTGGCGCCGTTTTTTGTCGGGCTTGCTGCTCTAACCGGTACAACAGCACTTCTTGTTGCACTCGGATTGTTACTGATAGCGTTACTATTAATTCGCGAGAACGGCTTTTTATCGTCGATTGTATTCGGATTAAATTCAGCAATTGCAGTTTCGGTTCAGTTCTTTTACGAGCGACTTGCTCCGCATCAACAAAACCGGATAGCAAATTTTATCGATCCCGGCAGCGATCCGCTCGGCGTCGGCTACAATGTTATTCAATCCAAAGTTGCCATAGGTTCAGGCGGCTTAACCGGGAAAGGATTTCTCAACGGCACTCAGACTCAATTAAATTTTATACCGGCGCAGTGGACGGATTTTATATTCTGTGTGCCCGGCGAGGAATTCGGTTTTATCGGTGCATCGCTTGTGCTGATATTACTGGGTGTAGTTTTTTTCAGAGGCGTTCGAATTGCATCGATTGTAAAAAACCAATTCGCAAGTCTTGTGACAATAGGATTTATTGGCATACTCTTTTTTCATACCGTTATTAATGTTGGAATGACAATCGGCTTAACTCCCGTCATTGGTATTCCTCTTCCGTTCCTGAGCTACGGCGGGTCGGCTCTTTTTTCAAAGATGATTATGATCGGAATGCTCAGTGCATTTTATGCAAACCGTAAAGATTACTTATATTAAGGGGCCCTGATATGGCGAAACGAGCACAGCGATCCGGTAAATCTTCGAAAAGCGTAATAAAATCCCACCCTTTAAGAGTACCCATCGAAGATCTTCGTTGGAGATGGAGTAATAAGGACATATCTGTCGCGTCGACCGATGATGCCGTCTCTTCCGTGGATATAATAGGTCAGAAACGTGCGTTGAAATCCATACGCATCGGGCTTGAGATGAAACATTTCGGGTATAATATTTTTGTAAGCGGTTTAGCAGGTACCGGTCGCACGACGACGATTAAACGGCTGCTTCAGGAGTTTGAACAGGATCATCAAAACCTTGAAGATCTTTGTTATGTGAATAATTTCCATGATACAGACCGCCCGTTGATGATCCGCCTTCCCGCCGGGAAAGGAAAAGAGTTTGAAAAAGATATGCTCACCTTTGTTGAGGATTTGAAGAAAACAATTCCGGCGATTCTTGAGGGGAAACGTTTTCAGGATAAGCGAAAGGAGACGATAGAGCATTTTCAAAACCGTCAGCGCACCGTGCTGCGGGATTTCGAGAAAAAGGTCCGGGAGAAAGGTTTCGAAATGATACAGGTCCAGGTTGGATCTATGGTCAGACCGGAAATTGCACCGGTCGTTCACGATAAACCGGTTGCGATAGATCAACTTGAGTCGCAAGTAAAAGAGGGAACGCTAACTCAAGACGACCTGAAAAAATATCAAGAACAGTATGCAAACCTGACGGCACAGATGGAAACTGTTTTTCGTGAAATGAAAAATATTGAGCGGAAAGCGCGTGAAGCTCTTGAAAAACTCGATGAGCAGATAATCCTCCCGGTTGTAAAGGATAACATCTCGGAAATTTCAGCCAAATATAAAGATGAAAAAGTATCGCAGTATCTCGACGACGTGTGTAAAAGCGTCATGAATAACCTCGATCGTTTTCGTAAAGAGGAACAGCAGACGCAGCAGATGCAATTTCCCCTGCTGCAACAACAGGACGATTCTTTTACCGAATATAAAGTAAATGTTATTGTCGATAACTCCGAACAAAAAAATATCCCGATAGTTATCGAAACAAACCCGAAGTATCGGAATTTGTTCGGTACCATCGAGCGCACAATCGACAGCCGCGGGGTGTGGAGAGCCGATTTCAATCAGATCAAAGCCGGCTCGCTCCTTAAAGCCAACGGCGGTTATCTCGTTTTAAACGCACTCGATACGCTTATCGAACCGGGTGTGTGGCCGGATCTCAAGCGGACGCTCCGGACAGGGCTGGTGGATATTCAATCGTATGAATCGTGGTTCTTTTCATCAAGCGGTTTGAAACCCGAACAGATCGATATCGATGTCAAAGTGATTATGATCGGTGATGCATTTCTCTATCAACTGTTGTACTCCCGTGACGAAGATTTTAAAAAGATTTTCAAAGTACGGGCGGATTTCGACGTTGAGATGGAACGTAATGAAGAACACATCGGCAACTACAGCGCTTTTATTAAGATGATCTGCGATGAAGAAAAACTTATGCGGTTTGAGCGCGATGCGATCGGTGAAGTTGTGGAGTATGGCGTACGAATTGCAGGGAAGAAAAACAAACTCTCGACGCGGTTCAATGCGATAGCTGATATAATCCGTGAAGCGAATTACTGGGCTAAGAAAGACGGTGCATCATCGGTTACCGGAACCTATGTTGAACGCGCGATCGAGGAACGGGTCGACAGAGTGCGGCTCGTCGAATCGAAGATTCAGGAATTGATTCAGGATGGCACGATTATGATCGCGACCGACGGAGAAGAGATCGGTCAGGTAAACGGTCTGGCAGTGTATGATCTCGGCGAACACGCATTCGGCAAACCGACCCGTATTACGGCAAAGACTTCTATCGGGAAGGGAAATATTCTCAATATCGAACGTGAAGCCGATCTGAGCGGACGAGTACACCGCAAGGGAGTTGCCATTTTAACCGGTTATATTCACTGGATGTTCTCCCAGGATAAACCTCTTGCATTCAATGCCAGTATCTGTTTCGAGCAGTCATATTCCGGCGTCGACGGCGACAGTGCATCGTCAACCGAAATATATGCGATCCTTTCAAGTCTTTCAGGGCTCCCCATAAAACAGGGGATCGCCGTTACGGGATCGGTAAATCAGAAAGGTGAGATACAACCGATCGGCGGCGTGAATATAAAAATCGAAGGATTTTTCGATGTGTGCAAAGCACGCGGTTTAACCGGAGATCAAGGGGTAATTATACCCCATCAGAATCTTAAAGACTTAATGCTGCGGAAGGACGTGATTGATGCTGTTGAGAACGGTATATTTCACATTTATGCTATAAAAACCGTAGAAGAAGGGATCGAGTTGTTAACCGGAATGAAGGCAGGAAAGCGGTTGAAATCGGGTAAATTTGACGCAAGCAGCGTGTTCGGACGGGTGGATGCAAAGTTATATGAATATTCCAAACGGGCGAAGGAAGCAATGCGGCGGAGTAGAGATCGTGATGCGAATAAGTAGTCATAAATAGTTCATTATTACATTGGTTCGGCACCCAGCTCGCGACGTAACGCTTCGATTACCGGATGCTCCTTTTTCTCCTCGCCGTTGCTCTTCTTTTGTCCCTCGTTCATTTTTATCTCGAACGGCGCAGCGGTGCCGAAAACGCGTTTGGAAATTTCACCTAAATATTCTTTGCTGCGTCGTAGTGTATTTAATTGAAAATCGTTCTCGCAGGAGAGTTGCACACAACCGTTTTTTACATCGACCAATTTTGATTGACTGAGAACCGAACCCAGGTTAATCCGCGCCGTTCTCACTGCACCGACGAATTCATCCCAACGCGCAAATGCTTCTTCGGCGGTTATGGTCTTTACCGCCGGCTGCGGAGCGGAGTATTTAATCGGTGTATTTTCACGTACCTCTTCCGGAGGTTTTTTCCATCCCGCAGTTGCACTTCCCATTATCGGGATATTTGTGTTATCCGGGCTGTTTTTTTTTAATTCATCAAGACGTGTTACCAGAGTTTGTATGTCGGCAGTTTTTTCCATATTTATTAACTCAATAATGCCGCTTTCAAGACGGAGACGTGGCTGCTGACTCCACCGAAGATCTTTGTGCAACTCCAGTATCGCACGAAGATACCGAATAAGATCGACGTCGCTGAAATGTCCGGCTTCTTCGCTATACCGGCTGCGGTATTCCGCGGATGTTTCGATAAGATCGGATGAACCGGTGGTCGTCACGGTGAGCAGATTGCGAATGTGTTCGGCAAGTCCGCTCAGGAACTCCCGCATATCATATCCTTTATCAACTATCTGCGCAACCAGTAGCAAGCCGCGTTTTGTATCGCGTGCACGCAGGATTCCGGTTACTTCGAAATACAGTTCCTGATCGACAATATTCAGGGTTTCGATCACCTGATCTGCTGTGACCGTGGTTCCCGAAAAAGCAACAACCTGATCGAATATACTTTGCGCATCCCTCATCGATCCGTCGCCCTTTTTGGCTATATAGAGCAGGGCGTCGTCGTCGATCGTTATATTTTCTTCTTTTGAAATAAAACGCAAACGTTCGATTATATCGTTGATTGCGATGCGTCGGAAATCGAACCGTTGACAGCGGGAAAGAATGGTTGCGGGAACTTTGTGAACCTCGGTTGTCGCGAATATGAAGATAACGTGCGACGGCGGTTCTTCGAGGGTTTTCAGCAGCGCGTTGAATGCTTCTTTTGTAAGCATGTGTACTTCATCGATAATGTACACTTTGTATTTGGATTTCGCAGGAGCGTACCGCACTGCTTCCCTTAAATTTCGGATTTCTTCAACGCCGCGGTTTGTTGCACCGTCGATCTCGAATACGTCGACGTTTCTGCCGCCGCTGATCTCAAGACATGATTCACATTGATTGCATGGATCGCCGTTGACCGGTTGTGCACAGTTTAATACCCTCGCGAGGATGCGTGCGATAGTGGTTTTACCGACGCCGCGCGGTCCGCTGAAAATGTATGCGTGACCGAGGCGATTCTGTTGAATTGCGTTCTTTAATGTCGCGCTCACATGCGCTTGCCCGACAACATCTTCGAATGTGGTCGGACGCCATTTCCGTGCTGTAACGATGTAGGTCATAGAGTACTAAAATTTTAAATACTATTGATGGAGCAAGCGAAACGCTGTTTCGCTATACATTTTTTAAAATCCTTACCGTACCACAAATACCGGACACGGTGCACGCTTAATGACACGGTCGGTTGTGCTGCCGATAAGGTAATCGGCGATCTCATCGTGTCCGCGTGTCGACATAACGATCAAATCGTGTTGTTGCGATTGCGCTGTTTTCACTATTTCATTATGCGAGTCACCGTCGGTAACATAAGATGTTACTTCAACCCCGGATAAATCGAATGATTGCAAGAAAGCTTCAAGCCGTGCCTGAATGCGGGGTTTTACGTCCGGATCCAGATCGAATATGGATTCCACACCTCCGGCATAATATGCGGGATGGAATCGTACTTCAACGGCATGCATCAATGTGATGCGGGCACGGTATTTCTGTGCTATTTCTATAGCATACTCCATTGCCTGCCGCGAACTCTCCGAAAAATCCGTGGGAACCAGAATCCTATTGAATAACAATTTCGTCAAGTCGGCGTGAGTCGGTTTTTTTACGACCAGCACCGGACACGATGCCGTTTGTATTACTTTTTCGGTAACGCTTCCCAGCAAAATGTTCGATAAACCCGATCTTCCATGAGTTGCCATAACGATGAGATCAGCATGATTCTTTTTTGCATACCCCGATATAACTTCGTGCGGCGATATGCCCCGCTCCATTACTTTTTCAATTTGTAGATTCCCGGACTGGTTATTTGCATCTTTAATGATGTCTTCGTAATGGGCATTCGCAGACGCTTCAATGTTTGCATACAATTCATCAATCGTGTTGAAACCGTGCTTTGCATCGCGCGGGTCGTATTCGAACATTGTAATTGCATGCAACATGGTGATTTTTGAGTTATATGTGAGAGCGATTTTATATGCATACGGTAATGCCTCACGGGAAGTTTTCGAAAAATCGGTCGGCACAACAATATGTTTGAACACTGTTATTTTTTCCTTTTTGTTTTTCGGGTTTTCGATGAATTACGTTTTCTTCTGCCGTTACTCATGAATGTAGGTTCGAGTGCTTCAATAATAGTACCCACCGGAATAATTTTCAACCCCGATTTAACTTTTTCCGAAATTTCAACCAGATAGTTTTCATTTTCTTTCGGTATGAGCACCGTTTTAATACCGTGTCGCTTTGCTGCGAGTAATTTTTCCGTTAACCCGCCCACTCCGAGTACTTTGCCGCGAAGAGTAATTTCCCCGGTCATAGCAACTTCGGGATTAGTGCGCCGGTTGGCAATAGCCGATATAACCGCCATTGTCATTGTGAGACCCGCAGACGGACCATCCTTTGGAATAGCGCCTTCGGGGAGATGGATATGAATCTCTTTCCCCTTGTAGAAATCCGGATCGATCTCAAGCGCCTGAGCATTGGAACGTATGTAACTAAGCGCTGCGTGAGCGGATTCCTTCATAACGTCGCCGAGCTTGCCGGTCAGGTTTAATCGTTCTTTACCGTTCATTATAATTGCTTCAACATTGAGCAACTCACCGCCCACGCTTGTCCACGCGAGTCCGGTGGCAATACCGATGCGGCGGCTTTCATCTTTCGGTCGTTTGATATACCGCGGAACTCCCAGATATTTCTCAACTTTTTCAGGATCAATAGATATTTTTTGAATTTTGTTTTGCCTGTTCGATTGTCGTTTCACCACAATATCTTTGGCGCTCTTGCGTATTAATGAGGCGATCTCACGTTCGAGATTACGTACGCCGGCTTCTTTGGTATACTCTTCGATTACTTTGGAAATACTTCGACTGTGGATTTTTAATTGCGATGGTTTTAACCCATGGGCACGAACTTGTTTCGGAATAATATGACGTTTTGCAATTTCAGTTTTTTCGTGTGCAAGGTAGCCCGGCAATTCAATTATTTCCATTCTATCCTGAAGCGGCAGCGGAATAGCGTGCCGGATATTTGCCGTGGTGATGAACAATACATTCGACAGATCATAATCGACTTCTATGTAATGATCGGAAAAGGTATGATTTTGTTCGGGATCAAGCACTTCGAGCAATGCCGATGCAGGATCGCCGTGGAAGTCAAAGGTAAGCTTGTCCACTTCATCGAGAAGCATAACGGGATTGATCGTACCAGCGCGTTTCATCGATTGAATGATCTTGCCGGGCATTGATCCGATGTACGTTCGTCGATGGCCTCGAATCTCCGCTTCGTCGCGGATACCGCCGAGAGAGAAGCGTACAAACTTTCTGTTCAATGCACGCGCAATAGAACGGCCGAGCGATGTTTTTCCGACGCCGGGAGGACCGACAAAACAGAGTATTTGCCCGCGGATTTGCTTAACGAGATTCAATACGGCGATATGTTCGATAATTCGATCCTTCGGTTTATCGAGACCGTAATGATCTTCATCGAGAATTTTTTTTACGTGCTTGATATCGAGATGATCCTCGGTTCGTTCTCTCCACGGAATCGATACGAGCCAGTCAAGATAATTGCGGCTTACGGTATATTCCGGCGACATAGACGGGATCTTTTTCAACTTATTGAGTTCTTCTTCGGCTTTTGCCCTGGCTTCTTCAGGTAGTCCGGATGCGTCGATCTGTTCACGAAGTTTTGCTATTTCAGGGGATGCCTCATCTTCACCCAGCTCATTTTGGAGTATTTTAATCTGTTCCTGAATAAAATATTTTCGCTGCGACTTCTGTATATTATCGTGAACTTTTGTATCTATTTCCTGTTCGAGTTTAAGTATGTCTATCTCACCGCTAAGAATTCGGGAAAGCTCGTATAATTGTTCGTGCAACGTAGTAAGCTTCAGAATACGCTGTTTAACCTCAACCGACTGAACGAGATTTGCCGCGATGTAATATAATCGTTGAACCGGATCTTTGATGTTTTCGTAAACGACCAACACTTCTGACGGAATATTGCGGCTTGATCTGACATAATCGCTGAACAGATTTGAAAGATGCCGCATCTGAGCGTCGAGTTCGACTGTTTCTTCAAATTCCGGCTGTACGAGCTGTACTTCGACTTCCATAAATTCCTCATTTTGCCGGAATTTTTTTGCATGCGCCTGCACCGTCCCGTCAACCAGAATTTTAATAAGTCCGTTCGGAAGTTTTAATATCTGTACAATCCGGGATATCGTCCCCTCGTGATAAATATCGTCGACGCCCGGCTCCTCGACCGTCGGGTCTTTCTGAGCCGTAATAAATATGAATTTTTCCTGATCGAGCGCTTTGTAGGCCGCTTTGAGCGACGATTCTCGCCCGACAAGGACGGGGAAGATCATAAACGGATATAAAACCACGTCACGAAGGGGTAATACAGGCAAATCTGTCGGTATAACCGACGGTGTTTTTATTATCTCGTCTTTATCTTGTACTTTATTAAGATCTGGTTTCATCATAATATTTTGAAAGGACAGAAGAAATTCTACTCACAAACAATAAATATACTAAGAATCATAGGGTATAGCAAATTGATTATATTACGGGTTTCGGTTACGTTCCGGTATATATAAAATTTGATTTATATCTTTCACAACGGTTCGCACAGAATAAAAAAAATCCGCACTTTTTTTTCAATATGGCGAGTTATATGTTGTATTTGTAAAATAAATTTCAAATATTGTATACTTTATGCGATACGCAATAATATCCGATATCCATGCAAATTTGGAAGCACTGCAAACTGCTCTTGCCCACATCGAAACGCTTGATGTCGAGGGTATAGTATGTCTTGGAGATGTTGTCGGGTATGGTCCGAATCCCAATGAGTGTATCGAACTCGTCCAAATGCATTGTCTGCATACCGTGAAGGGGAATCACGATTCGGCAGCGGTCGATCTGTCGGAAACGGTGAATATGAACAAGCTCGCACGGGAAGCGGCGATCTGGACGCATAAGCGGCTCAATCAAAATTCCCAAGATTTCCTCAATAATTTACCCATGAAGTCTTCCATTAAGAATGCATTTTTGGTACATGCATCTCCTTTTGAGCCGGATGAGTGGCATTACATAATGACAAACCTCGATGCCGACGTTGCGTTTCATCATTTTGAAACGCCCGTTTGTTTTATCGGTCATACACATCGCGCCGGAATATTTAATTCCCGGTTGAATGATGAGGGAATCACCGAAAAACGCCTTATTAACGTCGGTAGTATAGGGCAGCCGCGTGATAAGGACCCGAAATTGAGCTTCGGTCTCTTCGATACCGAAACACTTACCTACGAGAATATCCGGTTACCGTACCCGGTCGAAAAAACCGCCGATAAGATGTTCACCGCCGGCCTGCCGTCGGAGTTAGCGGAGAGATTATTTTACGGTATGTAATATTATTCTTTTTTGAAATGATCGTACCCGCCCGATACTATCGTTCTTTTCGATCCGTCACTTTGGATTAATGCAATGTCGTCTTTCTCCTCGGTTATTTGTCCGATAATGCGAATGTCCGGCATCTGTTTGGAAAGTTTGCTCTCGAATTCCGGATCGATGGTGAACAGAAGTTCATATTCTTCTCCCCCGAATAAGACATAATCAAGCGCCGATTCCCCGAATTGATTTGCGATTTTTTCAACAAGCGGATCGATCGAAAGCTTCTCCTCGAATAATAATGCTCCCGTACCGCTTTGTTTACAGATATGACGTAAATCCGACGCCAACCCGTCGCTTATATCGATCATTGCATGCACCCATTCCTGTTGTGCAGCCGTCATCGAGATATCGAAACGGGCTTTTGGAGCGAGATGTTTCGTAACGGCAGTCGTGTATTCACTGAGTTCGGATTTGAATTCACTCTGTTGTTGGGAATCGAGAAAGCGTTTTTTCTCCCGCAGGAGTATTTGTAATCCGGCGTGTGATAAACCGAGATTACCGGATACGCAGATAAGATCTTCCGGTTTCGCACCGTTACGTCGCTTGAGAAATCGATCGGGCACTTCTCCGGTTATCATTGCAGACACCATAGTGTTGCCTATCGACGTATTGGTATCTCCGCCTATAATGGCGCAACCGTACGTTTGTGCCGCGTGAAGAATGCCCTCATACAGGTCGTCTACCATTTCGACGGATATTTTTGCAGGCAATGCTATCGTGATGAGTGCATAAACGGGTACACCTCCCATTGCGGCAATATCGCTTAAATTGACCACCATAAGCTTCCAGCCGAGATGTTTCATCGATGTGTATGTTAAATCAAAATGCACACCCTCGATGAGGAGGTCCGAGGTGGAAAGCTGAAGCATTCCCGGCGACGGACGGGTAATCGCCGTATCGTCGTCGATTCCAAGTATTATTTGATCCGTAATTTTTTCAGATAAACGTAATTCATTGCATTTGTTCTTCAGACGTTCGATGAGTCCGAACTCTCCGATTTTTGAGATAGAAGTATGTTTTGGTTTCATTTATAAATAGATTTGGTGGGAGAAATATTGACAGGGTACAACCCGAAACGGAATGCACAGTTTAGGGGTATATGCAGGCACTCCGATTTTCGGGTAAGTATTATAAATATTGTTGAATTATTTCTAAAAATTGTTCTTTCGTTCTTATCCCAACAATTGTTTCCTGCACCGTTCCTTCTTTATCTAATATCAGTGTTGTCGGTATTGCCTGGATATTACCTAATTGTTTAGTCAGGCGCCCATCGTCAAGTATATTCACATAATTGATGTTTTGATTTTGAATAAAGATATCTACTTTTTCGATATCCGAGGCACTGTCTACAGACACCCCGATCAGGGTAAATACCTCTTCGTCCAGCTCGTTATTGATATCGATAAGATAGGGAATTTCCTTCCGGCAGGGGACGCACCATGTTGCCCAAAAATTAATAAGCACGACCTTTCCCCGGTGATCGCTGAGCGATTTGGTGTTTCCGTCTGCATCTTTCCATCTGAAATCTACATTCGATGTACCTGATCCCCCCGCCTCGATTATAACTGCCACGTCACCTGTTGGGGTTAACGTGGTATCGTCAGCCGGCGAATTATAAGTATAGAAAAAAAATATCGCTACAAAAGCAGCAAGTGTACCAATTATTCGAATTGAGAATTTGTTCATGCGTCCACTCTTCTGTTCCTTAATATCTGTCTGTGTTGGTTTCTGTTGCGAATAAATCCCTTAGTTGTGATTCTTCCATCGATGAGACTGCAGTGCAAATGGTTTTATCGTCATATAACCACATTACAACACTGTGGCCGTCCTGGGTTCTGTTAACGTACCAGCCGGTTTGGTTTAACGAGGCGATAGCTCCGTTTGAGAGATATAATTTATTGCCCGAGCGCACTTCATTCCAATTTGCCTGGAACACATAAATAATGCCAGCGGGCATTTTGTAGACAAGGTGTGCAAGAGGAATTCCCTCGTAATCCGATAGAACACCGCCGACCCATTCGCACTCTTTTACCGGTTTCAATGCAACGGGAAAATCAACATGATCTCTGAAAAATTCTCTTAATTCATCAACGCTTCGTCCTATTTCCGCCGGTTGGATTGTACCGGCGAGAAACGAGCTGTAGTTTTCGATGGATTGGTCCATCATATCGGCAGCTTGTACGGTGTTTTGGAGATCCGGGGAGTTTAGGAAATAAATTGCGAAAGCCGTTCCGATTACAAGCATTGCAATGATAGCCGCACGTGCAAGCGGATATGCCGCAAAAACACTTTTCGCCGGCCTGTCGGAAGTTGCTTGTCTCTCGATTTCCTGATTGATTCGCCTGATAACATTATCGGGCGTTTTATGTCTGACTATTTTAGATTGTATGAAATCTTTTGTGAGAGAATCAAGCTCGTAGTCGCTGCGGCAAGTTGGACATACTTCAATATGGTTCTCGAAAAAATTCCTGTCGAGTTCACTCAATCGGTTATCGACGGCATCGGTGATAATATACTGGGTTTTTTGACAATCGTTCATGGCTACATCCACAATTAACTAATCATTTACTTCAAATCCTCGCTCATGGGCGTATTTAAAAAGTTTGTCGCGCAGGAGTTTTCTCCCTCGATGTAATCGTGAACGAATCGTGCCGATTGGACAATCCACAAATTCAGCTGCTTCCTCATAGGTAAAACCCTCGATGTCGCAAAGAATAACAACAGTTCTGAATTCCTCCGGTAAATCTGTTATTGCAGTTGTAATCTGATCGTCTAACAGTTGTCCATATAGTCGCTCGGACAAATCGTTCGCATCGGTCGATTGTTCACGAATCGTATTATAAAACTCCTTAATTTCATCATAGTCGACATGTTCGGGAGTTTTAACCGCCTTACGATAACGGTTGATATACGAATTACGCATTATTCGAAACAGCCATGCCCTGCAATTGGTTCCCTTCTCGAATTTATCCCAGAACCTATAGGCCTTGAGGAATGTCTCTTGCAACAGATCGTTCGCGTCCTCGGAGTTACCGGTCAGACGAAGTGCGTAATTAAAAAGAATATCCATGTGAGGAATGGCTTCACGTTGGAACTCCTCGTGTTTTTGTTGCGTATTATCGTTTTTTGTCGGAAATGCAAAAAGCATCTGATTGCTATTTTATGGACGGGATTTCGGTTATGTCCCCGGCGCAGGAACGTCTGTTGCTGCCAATTTTGAAAAATAGTTCATAATTTCTCTATAATACAAAATTTAATCTTTTCTATCAAGCATTAAACTTATTTATCGCTAAAGCAGGTGTTTGGCGAATACATTTTCGGGGTAACCGGCAGGAACTCCATCTGCTACTGATATGTGTTCATCTTCACCCGTTCCGGTTATTTCGCAATTCACCTCTTTATCGATGACAGGAAGACGGGATGTCGAACCTGAATCGATGGAAAATCGTAATTTTAGTTTCAATCCGTTAAATACATAAGACGCTGTATACGTCGAACAATCGCCTATTTCGGTTAAACATAGCTTGTACGATAAGTTTTTTTTCTCATTCTGCGGATTGTACTCCAGATGGAACGAAACGTCCTGGGTTCCGGCATAGGTGTCGTTGAAATAGATCGCGACATTTTTAAACATATATTCTGCAAAATATTTCCGGTTGATGGGGAAAGTATGATATAAATCGTCTTGCGGCAGTTCGTTGTTCGCGAGGTGAAACAGAGAACCGAGTATACCGATAGTATTTGCTTGCCGAACAATTTCCCTGTGCCTGTCGCCCGGTATATAGCCCGATTCGATGAGAACGCTACGGGCGCCCCACGAATGCATAGCTTCGCCGAATGCACGAGGTTCGAAAGCATCCTCATATCTGCCGATTTGATCGGGGATTATGTTTTTTATATACTCCCCGATACATGCCGCCAATCGCATTGTATCGCGGCGTACTTCGTTGACCGATAATTCCCAGTTACTTGCCGCTGCGAGCAACGAAATACCGGCGGCTTTGCCGGTCCCTCCGACAGTGTACCGCGGCTCTTGATCGTGAAGCGAATATGCCCATTGTACGTTGTAGGTATCGCGTACGGATTTTAAAATTCTCGCTTCGGGTGTCCGCAATGCCAAAGCATCTCTATTCATATCGATGCCCATAACCGTCCGGCGGGTGAACCGTTCGGCGCCGTCGGGGTTGAGCATAGGTAGTATATACAATGTAAGTTTTGAAAGTATAGTTTTAATAATCTCCGAGTCACGCTGATTTTTTATGATCGCAAACATATCGAGCAATGCTCGTGTTGCAGTCGGCTCATCCCCGTGCATTTGTGACCATATTAAAACGCCGGTTGAACCGCTGCCGAGAGTAATATATCGTATATGTCGTCTTTCCGTGGACTCTCCGGCAATCTCCTGTTTGAATATATCTTTCGGCAGCTCATCGAGCTTTTGATATAGATAGTTTTGCGTTATCCAATACGGAACGTCGGCGACGCGATGCTCTGTATACCAGTTATCGAGGGTCTGGAATGTGCGGAGTATACTCATTACCGTTTCCTTTCTACTATATGTTTCCGCTCACTTTTTCTACAATCTCCAACGCCAGATCCAACGGCGATCGAATATCCGCCTGCCCGTCAAGGTGAACGATTAATTTCAACGAGT
>PWTU01000091.1 GCA_003562775.1 Ignavibacteriales bacterium | reverse complement strand
TTCGGATCTTTTATACATTGGATTACTCCCCGGTGAAGATGAATGGAAGGGGAAATTGGACGACATTTCTTTTCGATGAATACCGGCCTTTTGGTGCTACCGAAGTGCATCATATTAACAGGGCTGAAACACATATACTTGAAGAGATTCGGACAACCGGTACGCGTTCCCTATGGGGTCATCGAATCGGAATTACCCGTCAGATGTTGTACGGTCCAGGAACAGAGTTACTGATCGGTTTTCAGTTTAAACGTCTCGTCAAAATCAATCAAACAGAGCATCGCCTGGAAAGAGTCACCGATACCGAAAGTGAGATTGTAGTTGATGGTGAATTGATTTCAACTTCTGACAACCGTGAAATAACCGATATCCTTTCCACAGATGAAAGAGACAGAATTGCCACGTTTAACATCCCCGTATTGCTTCGCTTAGCCGTATCAGGAAAATTTTCGGTAGAAGGAGGATTCCTGGTGCAATATGTTGATCAAAAAATAAGTCAGCACATCGGGGGCGCCGGTTCAAGTCTCGGCGAGAATATCGAGGGATCAAATATCGCCGGACTGCTCGGTTTCGGTTATGCTATATCGCCGGGGATAACGATTCGTCTATCCGGTGTCACCGGAATCAGTTATCTCAATAATAATCAAGGAACACCGGTTCCCGGTTCACTGATCGTTGATAATAATAAGCAGATTATCGGAAGTACAAGATTTATGCTCGGACTGGAAGGGAGCTTTTAATGAAAAATAAAAATATGCAATTTAAAATTCCGGTATTGATTGTGGCTGTATCTATTATATCTTCCTGCTACATCAACGAGCCGGACGATCCGCCCGTTCGTTTAATCAACAAAACCGAACTTTATCTGATTTACTTTATCTTTAACATGGTTGAAGGAGTGATGCTTGATGTAGACCCGTGCATAAGAATCGAAGGGCACGAAGACAAAATCATCAATCCGAATCAAATAATAAAATTAGTTGAAAATGAGGACTTCGATTCCAGACGCCGGACCGTAATTCTTTTGTACAATACCCGGATTGATGATCAAATCGGTGAAATAGGTATATTACCACTTGATAAGTCTATTGATATAGATCCCTGCGGTGAAGGGATGGCGCCGTTTTTTAAATATCTTGAATATGCTGCGGGAGAAATTCGGGAGAACGATTTTAAGATAATTATAGGGGATTAAAAATGATTAAAATAATTATTCCGATATCGATGATTATACTTGTCATGGGTTGCTATGTAACCGAACCTTACGGCGAAGATGAATATTTCGAGAGTGGATATTACTTAAAAACGACTATGGGCGATTTCAGAATCTACCGGAGTAGCAGGTATGTTGGAGTCAGGTTTGTGGAGGATACGCCCCCGAAAATAGCCGAAGAACTAACAGATGAGTATTATCTAACACCGGTTACAATGATGGAACATAGACCGGACCCAAGGAGTTGGGATGCGATCCTGGATGAGACCATCATTATAATGAAATTACCAAAAGGTGCACGACTGAATAACTACCTGTCGAACTATCCAAGAACTAAAGCGCACAGCTTCGGTGATTTGCCTGAAGTACAATTTTGTTTGCCCACATATTCATCGCATAAAAAAGGAGGTCCTGAGTCAAGAATTTATATTAACGATGAAATCATCGCACGCAGCCCTCACCCGATAGATTCTCTTAAACGTATTGTTGATGAATATGGACTTGAGTTATTGCAGGAAACAGATTGGGGTAATTACTATAATTATAAGTTTCGAATAGGTCATAACTCACCGATGAACACACTTGATCTCGCAAATGATTTGTTTGATATGAATCTATTTGATTGGGCAACTCCTAATAAGTGGGTTTATATTCAACCAGGAGGTTATGATGTCTATTAAGCAATTGATAATAGTGTTAATTATTTCAGTGCTATTGGTTTCCTGTTATATAACCGAACCGGAGAATGATATTTTGCCGGGCGAGATATTCCAATTCGAAAAAATGAAGATTGAGTACAGCAAAATGGGCGGGTGGATCTCGACACGGATACTCGATATAACGGGAAATGACGGCATTGCATTTGGGTATATTCCCGGATATCCCGATGATTATCCGTATAAAAGCGGATTACTCGAGTTAAACGAGGAACAGAGAGATGAAATTGCATCGCTCTTCCAATTCTTCCGGAGCTATGACCGCCGCTATGATCCCGATAAATTTTACACCGATCAAAATTACAAACAAATAATATTACATTACGAAGGACAAATAGACACGGTAAGCGTTTACCACCTTCCTAATGCGACTGTTCCACGATCTTTCCGGAATTTGGTCGAATATCTCGATGCATTACAAACAGAAATCATCGAGAAGTACGGTAAGACACATACTCAAATTCCGGTTTTTTATCGTAACTCGTTTGAATCTCCGGAAGATACAGCCGGATGGTACGGATATGCGGCAATGGAACTTATCGAAAAGGCGCCGCGCTGGGGCGGTAGGTATTCCTTACGTGTTTCGGGGGGATGTCCTATTCCACATGCAATATTTGATTTTGAACCGGCTTCATATGACAGACAATTTATTTTGCAAGGATGGGGTAAAGCCGTCGAAGGAACCGGTGGGGTAGGGCTATTTTCCAATTTCTATTCGATGGGAGAGTCAATCGGTTTTCCGGTAAAAAGAAGTCAATGGACATTCTATGAATCGGAGGATACGTTGTTTGTGGCTGCAGGAGATACTATGTCGATTCATATCTCTGCCGGTGGTATTGCACCGTCAACGATACTGGTTGATCTTATTACGATAAGAGAAATAGAGTGAGGTATACATTATT
Source organism: Ignavibacteriales bacterium (assembly GCA_003562775.1). Classification (GTDB taxonomy): domain Bacteria; phylum Bacteroidota; class Ignavibacteria; order T3Sed10-11; family T3Sed10-11; genus T3Sed10-11. The sequence continues at coordinate 6,105 of PWTU01000091.1, read as the reverse complement.
ACCTATCACGGGGAACGGGGAACATAAATCGTCCGTTCAGATAATGGAAGAAATGAAATATTATTTAATTAAAAAGTTACTAAAGGTAGGGGTATGAAAAAAAATTATATATTATTCTTGCTTATTTTTTTCTGGTGGGCGTGTGAAATTGTCGGTCCGCCTCATTCATATATGGGAGACGTGTTAGTGACGGTGTACATTCATTCAACGGGACATCACGAGTGGACGGACCGCATACAGTTATTCGAAAATAATAACGTGGAGATAAATCGAATTAAAGGAGATCCCCTACCTGTATCCCGGCGACTGCTTAGTGACGATGAGTTCGGCTATGTTCGGTCATTGTTCGAAAATTTTTATGAATTGAACGACGAGTATCTTGATGAGTCTTATTCTTCCCGCAAGTACGAGATTATCTACCACGGGGAAAAAGGTGATAAAAAGGTCGTCTGCGATGCATCGGTTTTTAGCCATTATTATTTCGGGATTCCTGAATATGAACAACTTCGGTTAATACTCGATGCGTTCTTCGATTTCCGCTACGCCCTCATCGGTGAGAAAATGCATGCCGGTAATCTACTATTTTCGTTTTCACCTGAAAAGGATGTTGTCAATCTTGATCAAGACGTTGTTTTAAATTATCGAGTAAAAAATATAACGAACAAACCGGTAACCCTACATTTTGCCAATATACAGCAGCTCGGGTATAAGGTATACGGCGAAAACAATTTGCTGAGAAGATTCCCTTTGGCTTTCCAGCCGGCGACATCCACCTGGACTATACCGGAAAGAGGGGAAGATTTAAAGCAGGCTGCATGGAACCACCACATTGAGGAAGGTACCGCATTCTGGGATCGTAAAGCAAAGGCAGGTACCTATACGATAGTTCAGTATCTTCTTGATGCTAATTCCCCTTATTTTTCTTCCGCGGTGACCATAACCGAGGAAGGAGGCGAAGCTCTCCAAACGCGCGTTATTCATAATTATTCCGATCCACTAAAAGTTACCTACGATATGAACAATAGAGTATCGCGGCCATTTACTTTTCAATTTCAAAGGCAGGAATATATCGGATTCCGGGTTGTATCAGATGAGACGGATGAAATAGTATTTGCAGATACGATTCGGAAGGAAGTTAATTTAACGTTTGTCTTGACGATCGATTCATTCGGTGATAACACAGTAGAATATGTGTGGAACCGTAGGGATTTCAACAACGAACGGCTCCCGAGCGGATTTTATGATATTGAAATGTGGCTGATCGATCAGGCGCCGGAGTACCGCGCCGGGCGGAGATATTATTATAGGAAAAATTAAGGGGGGAAGATATGAAAGGTTTTCAATTTCTGATTTTGGCTATTGTGCTTTCCGGTTGTAACTGGCTCATCGATCCGGGAGATGACTGAAAACAATACAGTTTTATATATCGGGAATAGGATTCAATTAACTTGATGATCACTCAATATACTGGATGGCATTTCACAATACCGAACAAAACTAATGATGATTAGAGGAAATGATTTAAAGGAGTTCGCGAATGAATATATTAAATCAGTGCAAACATTATCAAAAAAAGCGATCGACGCATTTGCTCTACGCGATAATTGTTTTTACCTTTTCCGGATTATATTTTTCCTGTGATGATTCTGTAATTGGACCTGAACAGATATACCGTTTTGAAGCCGGACCTATTCTTATTGTTTCGAATATTAGTGGTTCGTCACAATTATGGAGTATGAATGAAGCCGGCGCCGATGTGAAACAACTGACCGATAATCCTGATTTTCCAGTATCGGGCGCTAAGTGGTCGCCTGATGGATCGAAGATCGCGTTTACAAGTTATACTCCGGGAATTAATGTTCCGTACGAATTTACACAAGCTATATATCTAATGAATGCCGACGGGAGGGGGGTACGCCGGCTCACAAATCCTCCCACCGGATTTCGAATGTCAGGGGACGGCGGTATTGTATGGTCACCCGATGGCAAGAAAATTGTATTTTCAAGACATATACCTCCCGAAGTCGCAGGACATTTTGTTGTATTTATAATTGATATAGAGACAAACACTGAAAGATTGCTATCAAATGAGGTAAGCTCTGTGCACGGATGGTTTCCAGATGGAGACAGACTTCTTGTAAGATATCGAATCGATGGTACCCGATCGGGGTTAGGTATAATGAATATGGACGGTAATCTCATAAAAGATTTGATTTCGGGAGATACAACTGTGAATAACGCAATTTTATCACCTGATGGAAAAACAATAGCATTATCCTATGCGGCAGAATTGCATACAATGGACAGCAATGGGGAAAATTTAGTAAAAATCAAAGATGCTGTTTATGCGGATTGGATACAAATCTGGTCTCCTCAATCCGATAGAATCATATATATGGAAGAGCATAAACGTGACAAAGCGTTCACGCCCAAACAAAGATATTTTAAGCTTTTAAATATCGAATCAAAAGAAGAAATGAATGTAACACCGTTTGACTACCGGGATCTTTATGATTATGAGAATTACCGTCAGAAACATAGCTATATAACCAGTTGGCGAAAGAGATAAAAAGAGTACCGGCTCGTTATTATAAAATAGTGCATTTGAACAATAAATTGTTTAACATGAAATGTGAGAATTACAACAAAAAATTTTTACATTATCGGAGAATAATTATGAGATTCAGTATCTCTTTATTTCTTTGGGCAGTATTATTGCTTATTATTTTCGGCAAATATGGTTATGCACAAGCTGAAATTCAGCAACAAACCGTATCGGTGAGCGGGGAAGGAATCGTAAAAGTCGAACCCGATCTTGTAACCGTGCGCTTTGGTGTGGTTACGCGGGATGACGATCCGGTGAAAGCGCGGCAGTTAAATGAAGAAGCTGCCGGTAATGCTCTGAATGCCGTACGGGCGCTCGACGTCGAAGAACGGAAAATCAAGGTGACCGTCCTTCAGCTTAACGAGTTACGGGAATTCGACAGAGAAAGACGGCGGCAGATCCCCGCCGGTTTTGAAGCTACACGACAGGTGGTCGTCGAGCTTGACGATCTCGATAAACTCCCCGCGATGATTGCACAGGTAACGCAACACGGCGCGAATCGTTTGTTCGGTTTATCCTATGACATTCAAGACCGTGAACAAGCACAGAACGACGCATTGCGAAAAGCCGCGGCAAATGCACGCGAGAAAGCATCCGTTTTAACCGCCGCTCTCGATGTTGAACTCGGCAGGGTATTGCGGATACAGGAACAGAGTTTTCGTTTCCCGGGACCGGTTGCGGTGCGCGCAATGACTACGGAACAGATGGATGCAGCTATGGATATGGGAAGTCCTGAAGCGTATGCGGCGGGAGAGATAGAGGGGCGGGCGCAGGTGCAAATTGAGTTTTTGATAGAGTGATGGGAAGCATGAAATACGAGATCTGACAGGTTTTTGAAACCTGTCAGGTCTTATCTCTGATTAAGCATTTTATTTTTCACGGTCAAAATCAAATAATCAATATTCAATAATAAATAATAAATTCTTTACACTTTCCACTCTTCACCGTACCAGCACATTTCCCAGAACAGATACTCATATTTACTGGAGAGAACAAACAAATCGATCAATCGATTTTTTTTCTCTTCTGCGATTCCTTCCGCCAGACGGTTCATCTCCGCTTTTAACCAGTCTGCCGCGTCGGCGAATTCCTTCGATGAATACTGTGCTATCCAATCGGCATAGCGTTGATCTTTCGGTGGCTTCCCTTCGGCCATTTTTTTACCGATATATACATACCCCCATGCACATGGGAGAAGAGCCGCAACAAGATCTGCCATATCGCCGTCGGCTGCAGTCCGAACGAGAAAATCGGTATATGCCTGTGTAGTAGGCCACATAGGTACCTGTTCGATTTCTTCCGGTGATATGTCGAACCGTTTCGCGTAATCGCGGTGGAGCTGCATCTCGGTGTTCAGTGTAAGATTCAAACCGAACGCATACCAGCTCATAGATTCAAGACGATCCGATTTCGCAGCCGCCCATGCAAAGATTCGTGAGAACTCAATGAGATACCGGTAATCCTGCCGCACCCAATTTTTGAACATTTCTTCATCAAGCGATCCGTCTGCAATCCCCCTCACAAACGGATGCTCAAGTTGCTTATCCCAAATGTGTTTAGCTTCATTAAAAAGTATATCTGTAAATGCCATAATAATTCCTCCGTATCAATCAATAAATCAATCAATCATTCAGCCAGTTTTAAGACAGGTGGTCTCAATCTCTTCAAACATGCGTTCATGCATCCTACAACCCCGGCCATTCTCTTCCCTCATAAACCATATCCCAGAAGGCGATCTCATATCTTGTTGTCAACTCAAAGTACTCCGCCATTCGTTCGAGATCATCGTTTCCTGCATTTGCCGCAAGCTCGTTTAGTTCGTCTTTCAAATAACCCACATATTGCGCGAATGCCTCACCCGCCCAGTTTTCTACGAAGGGATACCACTTTGAATTTTTGCTGAGTCCTTTTTGTACGACCTTCCACGAATCATAATAAGCTTTCTCAGCAGTATACAATACAGTATATGCAACCGGGTACGGTTCATTTGCCGCAGTTGCCAATAGAAACTGAATGTACGCATGATTGGTAAACCATGGTGTGATGTCTTTGAAGCTGATACCTACAGCATTGGCACGTTCTTCGAAGAGTTTCAATTCTTTTTGCAGCATTGCGATAACGTTCGAATGGGCTTCCCAGTGTTTAAGCGGAGCTTTGGGGATCATGGCTGCAATGAAAGGAATTGCCGCACGAACGAACAGGTAATCCTGCTGCATCCATTGTGCGAATATATCGTCGGATATTTTTTCATCACGAGTTTCAAGCAGAAATCGGTGCTGTAGCATCGCGGACCATAATGGCTCTATACGATTAAGCTGCTCTTTACAGAAACCCATAGTTAGTTCTCCTTTATTGTGGTGGTAATAAATCAGGCCGCAGACCCCGATGGTTATCGGGGAGAGTATGTAATTTGTCTACTGTCAACTGCCTACTGTCAACTCGGTTTTTCCCTTTACAATATATTTCTGATAAATACAAGAGCGGAAGGCAAAAGCGAAATGTGCTGTTAAAAATCGCGTTCCCTCCGCCGGTATTATCCGGTTCAGGTTCAAAGGGTTTGATCTCAGTCCTGATTAATATGGGGACACCCCTTGCGACTATTTCTAAAATTCAAACTGTTAGTAATATAGGAAAGTTCAAAAAATAATACAACGATAAAAGAACAAAGGGCAGAAGAGTATCCCGCCCCATTGTTTTGTAACGGGTAATCAATTAGAAGGTACTTCCATATATTTAAAATCTGGGAATTGAAAATCCCCTCCTACCGCATCAAAATCTCCTGATATAGTTACCTCTAATTCACTCTCCCAATCCTGGGACGAATAACCCACTCCGGTATATTGAAACGATCCGGCAAACCGGTTACTTGAAGAAACGGTGACAGTTATGGAACCCGATTCAGACCAAATGTATGTGCCAGTACCAACATACCAGGCAAAAAAGTGTTGGGGGTTCCATTCGTCTTCGTCAACGCTATCGAAATTACCGATAACATATGTCCCTGATCCGGGACGCGTAGCTCCTTCACGGGCAAACCATAAAGATTCTCCGGTTTCGTTATTCTGCAATTCGGATGAGAGCCAGATAACAAATCCCTCTTCGCCTTCTACCGTACCGCTCCAAAACCACGCAGAACCCGTAATGTTTTTATTTATATCTCCCGTTATTGAAACCGAAAATGATCCTTCATTTTCCGGTCCCGTCGGATCGCCATCGCCGCAACCGGTCATTAAAACAGCAATTATCAGGAACGTAATGCTGTGAACTAAGTACCTTTTCATATTTTCTCCTATTAGTTAGATAAGTGTCTTTCACTAATATATATGCAATATAGGCTCAAAATTGGAGAAATTAATAAAATTAATTTAAGGATAATTCGATAATTACATCTTTTTTTTCACCTGTCCCAATTTAATTGCATCAATACCATATTTTTTCCTGATGGCGTCAACCGATTGCAAAATCGTTTCTCGTTTTGACTCGTGTGATTCAAATAAATC
>PWTU01000109.1 GCA_003562775.1 Ignavibacteriales bacterium | reverse complement strand
AGTTTACAGTTTCCAGTTATAAAAAAGGTGTAAATGAAAACTATATCAACTTAACTATAAACTGGAAACTGTAAACCGCCACTTATTATTCACCGCTGCCGACTTGTTCCCTCGCTGCCTGTAATGTATTTGAAAGAAGCATTGCAATGGTCATCGGTCCAACTCCGCCCGGAACGGGGGTTATGGCACTCGCTACATTTACGGCAGATGCAAAATGTACATCTCCTACAAGCTTATACCCTTTTTCCGAGCCGGGATCGTCTATACGGTTCACACCCACGTCGATTACCGCCGCGCCTTCTTTAATCATCTCGCCGGTAATAACCTCGGCTCTGCCAACCGCTGCAATCAAAATATCGGCTTGTTTTGTATAATACGATAGATCCTTTGCACCCGTATGGCAGATAGTAACGACCGCATTTGCCCATTTCTGTTTCTGCACAAGTATGTTTGCAATGGGTTTACCAACTATGTTGCTCCGGCCGACTACGACAACGTGTTTACCTGCCGGATCGATATTGCTGCGTACCAATAACTCCTGAATGCCGGCGGGGGTACACGGTCGAAGTGTCTTAAGACCGATAAGCAGCTTGCCCACATTAATCGGGTGAAATCCATCGACATCCTTTGCCGGATCAATGGATTCAATAACCGCGGCTTCATCGATTTGATCGGGAAGAGGAAGCTGCGTCAGTATGCCATGGATTTTGGGATCATTGTTAAATTCATCTATTAATTTCACCAGTTCCTGCTGGGAGATGTCTGCAGGCAGCTCCTTGGTAACCGAATGAAAACCGACCTCTGCACACCCTTTCCCCTTCATTTTCACATATACCTGCGAAGCGGGATTTTCGCCAACCAGTATAAACGCCAACCCAGGTAAGACGCCGGTATCGTTGTGAAATGCCTCGGTTTGTTGTTTCAGTTCGGTGCGGATTTGCTTGCTGATTGCTTTACCGTCAATAATTTTATCTGTCATAATCGCATATTCATTTTTAGTTATTGGAATGCCGGAAAAATAATCTGTTCAAACTTCTGTGCTTTTCCCGTCTCGACATCGACCTGCATGAAAACACCGCAGAAACGAACATCGTGTGAAGCGATCTCATACTTAAACGGTGTCTGCTGAATAAAGCGACGAATCGCAATATCCTTTTTCATACCGATAACGGAATCGTAGGGGCCGGTCATACCAACGTCGGTGATGTATGCCATACCCTCGGGCATTATCCGGCCGTCGGCGGTCGGAGTATGTGTATGCGTTCCGATGAGCGCGCTCACCTTTCCATCAAGATACCACGCCATCGCACCTTTTTCCGCCGATGCCTCGGCATGAAAATCGACTATAATAACCTGTGTCTGCTCTTTCAATTTGCCAAGAGCCCACTCCGCCGTTTTGAACGGACAATCAATCGGTTGCATGAAAGTTCGTCCCTGAAGGTTTAACACACCGACTTTGGGTTTACCCTCAAGATCGATTACCGCAAAACCAAGACCGGGATTCTCTTTGGGATAATTGAGCGGGCGTAAAATACGGTTTTCTCTCGCAAGTAGTTTACGGGTCTGCCATTTATCCCAGATGTGGTTTCCACCGGTTATAACATGAACACCAAGTGAAAACAAACGTTGTGCATCCTCATTGAGAATCCCCTTTCCATCGGAAAGATTCTCTCCGTTTGCTATGCAGATATCCACTTTAAACTTTTCGAGATAACTTTTAAGCATAGTTTCGGTAAGATCAAGACCCGGTTTGCCGACAATGTCGCCGACGAAAAAAATATTAACAGAAGCAGACAAATATAATCCGGCGTATGTTATTTATGAAGTGAAAACAATTTATATAGTAAAATACAAAATCCCCGCTCAAAATGAAAGTGTCTCGAGCACCGTCAACGGTGGGTTTTGCAAACCATAATCGGTAATATATCCTGTGACGAATGCACCGGGAGTGATTTCAAAAATAATGTTCGACAAGTTGAGGCATTCCGAACCGAATCCCCACCCGATAACGTCGCCGGTGAAGTTCCGGTTCGCTTCGAACAAGGATGGCATATCGTGAACAAATTTTAATCTGTCGGCAGCAACATAATATGCTATATCAGTATACCGGGCAAGCGACGCAAGAGGGTAACAGCCGACCTTTCCGAGAAAACTTCCGTCTATGGCAACTGCATCGGCGCCGACAATAATCATATCAGCATGATGTATCCAGTATCCCATCGCAGCATCGGGTATAACTGTGACCTGAACATCTCTTTCAACCAACCGCTCTGCATTTATTCTTCCTTCATATGCGGGGCGGGATTCCATCTGGATCACGTGAGAAAGTTTCGCTGCTTCGTGTAAATGCAGGAGTATCCGTTCGACAATACTGCTACGGCTATTGGTCATAATACTTACCGGTTTTGAAATAGACTTCACGGCATTTGCGGCAATTTTTGCCGGCGCCTGCTCGAGATATGCTAATAACTGTGTTACGGAGCTCGTGAGAGAATCTATGCTTTCGGCATTGATAAGTCTGACACAGTTTGAAAATCCCGCCATATCAGTCCGCAAATTTGCCAGTTCCTTCATCAAAGAGTCAATATTGTCATATTCGACAGTATCGATCGATTCGATAAATTTCAAAAACGCCTGTAATGCTGATTTGAGAAGTTCGGAAGCGCCATGCGTGCGATCACTGACAACTAAATTCCACGTCTCTTCCAACTCAGCCCACGCTTGCTTATTATTCGTATTCATATATTTTCATTTCGATTTGTTCATTGGAGGTAATTCGGGTTGATTCTCATCTATTGAATTTGTATATTTTATAAGTAAAAAACAATAGAAAGGGAATATTGGCACGCTCTAAGAACATAACGCACTATTGCGCATATTGCAACAAAGAAACGAAAATGGCGCGAGTCGGTGCGATGGAAACCACTGAAAACGGTGATGAAGAAACTGCTGCCACAGCTAACCGTGTTTGGTACCGATGCTCGCGATGTCATCATAATATCCTATTCGATGAGGCGGAATTAAATTCACTCAAGGAACCCGCGGAAGTAAAAGCCCTTTCGAAAGATGAATGTGTAGAATATTCTCCCGAGAAATCTTTTAGTATCGGTGAGATAATTTATCACAATGATTGGGATGATGTCGGTCGTGTAAAAGACAAAGAGACGACTTCCGACGGAAGATCGGCAATAATCGTCTCGTTCCAAAAACTCGGTGAGCGTAAACTCATCGATAACTTTCGGCCGGAAGAAACTGCCTAATCAATTTTCTAATTTATTGAAGACTATACAAGGAGGTGAATTTTTGTGGTTGGTATTATCGTACAGGATAATGAGCCAATTGATCGTGCTTTGAAACGGTTTAAAAAGAAATACGAGCGGTCTCGAGTCTTAAAAGAATATAAAAAGCGTTCATTTTTTGTTAAGCCGTCGGTGAAGAAAAGATTGAAGCGGGCGAAAGCTGTTCGAGCACAGCATAAATTGACACAGGAAAAAGTGTAAATTTCAAATCACTATTTCCTACCTGATTCTTTAAACCCGTTCCGAAATTAATAGTAATTATTGGAACGGGTTTTTTATTGCCTTGTTCTATATGTCTGTAGAATTCTATCGACGATCAATCCTCCATGCTCCCGACCATTCTCAATAAAAATACGATTGTTATTATATCCCGACGCGATTGAGCCCGCAACAAAGAACCCGTTTACATTCGTTTCCATCGTATCGGGGTTATGCACCGGTTCACCATTATCGGGATTTAATGTCACACCGACAGAATTCATTAATTTGAAATCGGGGGCAAACCCGATCAATACATAAACAAAGTCATTTGAAATTTCGAATGTTTCTTTATCTTGCTCCAGTACTAACGCGTTCTCTTTAATCTCCCTGACGACGGTTTTAAAATAGGCGGCAATCTCCCCATTTTTTATACGATTTTCGATATCGGGTTTTATCCAGTATTTTACTCCCTCGCGCAGAGTATCACTGCGGTGTATCAGCGTGACATTCGCACGGCTTCGATACAGTTCGAGTGCGGCAATTGCGGCTGAGTTACTCCCACCGATCACGGCAACATCTCTTCTGAAATACCGGTACGGTTCATCGTAGTACTTCAAAACTTTCGGCAGATCCGCGCCGGGTATATTATATGGATTCGGGGTATCGAAATAGCCGGTTGCAAGAACGATATACCGACATGTATATTTATTCCGATTGGAATAGACGGTAAAAATATCATCCTGCTTTTTGATATCGCTTACCTGTTCGTCGTAATTAATCATCAGATCGTAATGCTCGATCACGCGTTGATAATATTTTACTGCTTCTATACGCGTCGGTCTGGTATTCGACGAGATAAACGGCAGATTCCCGAGCTCCAGCAGTTCGGGAGTAGAAAAGAAGGTCATATTCGTCGGGAACCGGCGTATGGAGTTTACGGCCGATCCTTTTTCAATTATGAGATATGACAGTTCCTTCTCGTGTGCAGCGATGCCGACTGCAAGTCCTGCAGGTCCGGCGCCAACTATTATTAAATCATACATTTTTAAAATATCTATTTTTGTATTCCCGGTTCAGTCATTTTGTATAAATCAAAAATTTTATCGATCTGCTCATCGGTAAGCAATCCTTTTTCTTTCACCAACTCACGAATTGACTTGCCCGAATTGAGGTATTCCTTCGCGATTTCTGCTGCGGCGGCATACCCAATATGCGGATTGAGAACCGTAACGATGCTCATGCTTCCCTCGGCGTACATTCGGCATCGATCTTCGTTGGCCGTAATCCCCTGCACACAATATCTATCGAAAACATCTATTGCATTTGTGAGAATTTCGATTTCGTGCAACAGGTTAAATGCAACCACCGGCATCATCACATTCAACTCAAGCTGTCCCGCTTGCGCAGAATAGGTTATTGTCGTATCGCATCCCATAACCTGATAGCAAACCATATTCAGCATCTCCGCCATTACCGGATTGACTTTCCCGGGCATAATCGATGATCCGGGCTGCACCGGAGGCAGATTAATTTCTGCAAGCCCCGTTTTTGGCCCGGACGACATCAAACGAACATCGCTCGCAATGCGCGATAAATCCTGTGCAAGATTGCGCAAGGCCCCCGACAGTTCCACCATCGGACGGAGACTTTGCATTGCTTCAAAGTAATCCTCCGGAGTCTTGAAATCGATGTGCGTCTGCTCCGATATCTGCATCACCACTTTTCCGCGATATTCAGGATGCACATTCATTCCGGTGCCGGCCGCAGATCCGCCTATGCCGAGATGTAATGACGATCCCACTGCATGGGCAATTGCTTCCTGGTGTTTTTTAATGTTTACACCATATGCACGAAATTCCTGTCCCAGCCGCACCGGTACCGCATCCTGTAAATGCGTTCGCCCTGATTTAACAATGGTATTAAAATCTTCACCTTTTATATAAAACGAACGTTTGAGTTGCTCCAGTTTCTTCAGCAGCGGTTTAATCCCCATCAGCGATGCAACACGAATCGCCGTCGGAATCACGTCGTTGGTCGATTGCCCCATATTTACATCATCGTTCGGATGAACAATGCTATAATCGCCTTTCGTACCTCCCAGCAACTCGACCGCCCGATTTGCAAGCACTTCATTGGTATTCATATTGTGGGATGTACCGGCGCCTGCCTGATACACGTCGACTACGAACCATTCACGGAGTTTGCCTGCCAGCACTTCGTCTGCTGCGGCCACTATAGCATTCGCCTTTTCCTCTTCGAGCAAACCTACATCTCTATGCACAATAGCTGCTGCTTTTTTTATATGTACCGTTGCCGCAACAAATACCGGACTTGACCGAATGCCGCTAACAGGAAAATTCTCAAGAGCGCGATGCGTTTGGACACCGTAGTATGCATCCGCCGGAATCTCCCTCGTACCGAGTGAATCTCTTTCTGTGCGCGTATTCATATAAACTCCAGTTTAACTCAAGGTAGATCTCTACCGCGCTCATAGGCCGTTTGCATTTCGCGTATTACTTTTTGTATTTTTTCGGGCGGGATAAATGCAGAAGCGAATCTCGTCATATCCTCTTCTATTTCCTCTTTCCGGGTTTCATCATCCTCTTCGATCATCTCTACAACTTTATACGCGAGTTGACGGGCCCAATCAATTTGCTGCCGCTGTTTCACGGTGAGATGAGCACTTCCATCGCCGCTTAGAAAAACTTCAACCGGGAAACTGATTTCTTGCAGCGCCGGAAACGCAAGCATTAACATAATTACATCCTCGCGTTCCCCTTCGGGGATATCCTCCAACTCGCTGGCTAATTCGTTCAATTCTCGATTGAGAAGCTCCATATCCTGATCCAGGTCATACTCATCGTCTTCATCATAATGATCGGTTATATCCTCGACATCCTCATCAAAATAATCATCTTCATCAAAATCTATATCATCTTTCAATGGGCGGGTATAACGGGGAAACTCAAGATCGACAGCTTCGAATAAATTACCGATATCCCGCCCGCTCATTGTTAATAATTTTTCTTTTTTCGATTCAATAAATTCATTCCACCCGTTGCGTATTGATTTCGATACGTTATTTTCTTCTTCGGTCGTATCGAATATTTCTTTATTCTCCTGTTCGAAATATTTTTCACACTGGATGGAATAAAATAGTGCATACAATTTTTCAAACTGTTGGTCCATTTTCATGTTACCTGCGATTGTATATGTATGACGCCTGTTTTCTGAAATTTACAAATATAACAAGCTGTTTTTATACTCGTCGATCATAAGATCGCGGACCGGGATAATTTTTTGCTTCGGTAAATATGCAGAAAGCAATCCGTGTATTTCTTTTCTCAAATACTTCCGTATCTCCTTATCATCTTCATAGGCATACCGGGCTACGCGCGAGGCAACATCATACGCCCACCGTATACGAATCTGTTCGAGTTCGTTCAATTTCACTAATGGATTTTTCAAGTCGTATCTGATTTTCTTTGTATCAAATCCCGATTCGTGCAGCGGAATATTCATAATGACTGCCGTTGCAGCTTTTTGAATATTATCTATGTCATCAAGAACTTCGTCATCTAATGCATCATCGAAGGACAATTCTACCGAATCGAATATATCTTCAAGCTCATCTGCAGACATATCGGCAAATTCATTAGTCTGGTTTCTAAATTCCGAATCCCATATTTCATCCAGTTGCTGAAGAATTTGATCTCTTTCGGCATCGGAAGTAAAATACTCTTTTCCGGATTCGTTGAGATACCGTCTCAACATAACGTTGTTAAATATTTCACGTTGTTTTGCCGGACCGAGCTTTAAAGTTAAATGTGATTTTTTCTTTACCATACAAATAATGTAATTAAACGATTTTGAAAATCAAAGTACTACGCTTCGAAAATAAAACGGAATAACAGGAAGAGAATCATCGAGATTACCATGGTTGCCGGCAGCGTTATAAACCAGGATGAAAAGATATTTCGCACGACCCGAAAGTCGAGCGCCGAGATACCGCGCGCGAAACCGACGCCGATAACGGCTCCGACCAATGTATGCGTGGTGGAGACCGGAATTCCCAATTGTGAACATATCAAAACCGTAGTAGCAGCGCCGAATTCTGCCGAAAAACCTCGCGAGGGTGTCAGCTCGGTAATTTTCCTCCCGATTGTCTCGATTACTTTATATCCGTACGTTGCAAGACCGATGACTATACCGATACCACCCATCGCAAGCACCCAGATCGGCACTTCAGTTCGAGCCACAACACTTTCGGTCTGGATAATGGTAATGATCGCGGCAAACGGCCCAACAGCATTGGCAACATCGTTTGAACCGATAGCAAAGGCAACATAACATGCCGTCATGATCTGAAGATATTTAAAAATATATTCTACGAAATTAAAGCGATTGAGTGTCTCGATACTCCGTCGAACAATTATTTTATTAATAAAATTTTGGGCCCATAGCGAAACTGCAAGACCGACGCCTGCAGCAAGAATAAGTGATTGCCACAATGCTACCGGTAACTGTACACTTGCAAGTCCCTCATAAAATAATGCTACAGCAATAATGGTAACCACAAAAAATACAAGGATCGGCACCAATGTCCGCATTGCAACATTCGGGTCATCTGCATTGATGATCTTTTTATTTACGAAACTAAAAAGGAAAAATGCCATGAGACCGCCGCTAATCGGTGATATTGCCCAGCTTGAAACGATCGTAATCATTGTCCCCCAGCTGATCGCACCGAATCCGCCGGCAATAATTCCAAAGCCCGTAACCGCTCCGACAATCGAATGCGTGGTTGAAACAGGCAATCCATATCTTGATGCGATGTTCAACCATACAGCCGCTGAGAGCAGCGCCGCCATCATACCATAAATGAGCAGATTCGGTTCACCGGCGAAAATGGCGGTATCGACCATACCACGCCGGATGGTATCGGTAACACGGGATCCGACAAAAACCGCACCGGAGAACATAAATATTGCTGCAACTAAAACTGCACCTTTGATTGTAAGTGCTTTTGAACCGACAGACGTCCCCATCGCATTTGCAACATCGTTTGCACCGATATTCCACGCCATATACAAACAAAATATCGTGGCAACTACGAGAATAGCAATAGTTATTGGTTCCATAAAGTAAATTTTAACAAATATTAGTGCGATATAAAGAATGTCCGAAGACGTTTGGCCATTTTCTCGGCAGAGTTTGCGATATTGCCAATAACCTTGAATATCTCGAACCACATCATTATATCAACCGGTGATAGTTCATCTTCGAGTTCAAAGAGACGTTGTGCCAGCTTATATTGCTTTTTATCCGCCTCCCATTCAAGATAACTGACACGATCAATCATCTGAATCACTTTCTCTGCTTCCTTACCACCAAATGAAGATTGAAGCATTACATCCAACTCCGAAATAATCGAGACTCCGAGATAGGCAGCTTCGAGAGATTTATCAAGATATTCAAATAATGCATCTTTGAGTCCGGGGTGTACTTTGGTCACACGGATCGTCACAAGCACTGCAAGGTCCTCACATACATCCGCTATTTCGTCCTGTGCAGAGAGCAGCGCCAACAAATCCCGTCGATCGACCGGCAAGAAAATACTTTTCGGCAAATGATCGCGGATATTGTTTTTTATGATATCGACTTCATGCTCCATCTTCATGATATCCCGTGCATATTCCTTCTCCCGGGTACCTTCATAGTCGGTAAATGCCTCCATCATCGGCCGGACTTGATCGAGGCACAGCTTGACTTTTGCCATATGCTCCTTGAGCATCGGGAACGGCGATTGACCGAATATTCGTGAAATTGTTGATTGTCTCATAACGCCTCCTTCAGTTTCTAATATCGTTCAAATGTTAAAATCAGCGGGCTAAACTATTTTTTATATTTAATAGATGACGGGCACTTTGCACTAATATGACCCCGAGCAGTGCAATGCACGCGCCGGTTATAAATTGTATCGTAATTATCTGTCCCAGTAAAAGCACGGCAAGAATCGTGGTTACCACCGGCTGTAGGTACGTAAATACAGCCACTTTCGTAGATTCTATTCTGCCGAGCGCATAATACCATAAAAAATATGCAATAATCGAGGTTCCTATTCCAAGATACAATAATCCGTAAAGATGTGCCATACCGATCGAAGAGTAATCGAACTTTATCGCCGGCACAATTCCGATCGGTATGAAAAGGATGGCTCCAATAATCATACTGAGCGCAGATACGTGAAAAGAGCCGTATTTCAAAACGAGAGGCCTGCCAAGCACGGTGTACAATCCCCACGCACTGACCGCAACGAGCATTATTAAATTACCATGTGTATATTCCGATGAAAAATCTACTCCTCGTTCAAATATTACAATCGCAATCCCTATAAACCCGATAACAACCCCGATTTTCGCAAACAACAACGCACGCTCATTCAAAAGCAACGAAGAAAGCACCATCACAAAAACCGGCGTCGTAGCATAAAACAGAGCTGCATTCGACGGTGTCGTTAAACCAATAGCAATAAGAAACGCAAACTGATTAAGGGGAATTGCCAGCACTCCTAAAAAAAATGTTTTTAACCTATCTTCCCGTTCAATACGAATCCGTTTTTCACGGATCAGGAATATAATTACCAAACCGATAGCCGCAATCATCGAACGAAGAAACGTCAGAGTCAACGAATCGATATCTTCCACGACAACTTTCGCAACAATATGTGTACCGCTGGCGATAAGTGTTTGTATAATAAGAATAAAATAAATCATTTTCCCTTGTATTCTACGCCATCGCTTGTAAAAGAGCGATGAGTGTTTTCTCTTCTTCTTCCCAATGAAATACGGCGGCGGCTTTTTTACAATTCTCAACACATCGTTTGTAAAATTCCGGTTCGTCAATAAATCTTCGAATCGCCTGAATCATCGATGAGAGATCATCCGGGAGAACGGCCGTACCGATTCCCCAATCCCGAACTACTTCCTCCATCGCCGGCATCGTGCTTACAAGCACGGGAATATTCGCCTGTATATACTCGAACATTTTATTCGGGCGCGCATGGCGGTAACTTAATCCGTAGTCCTCAATAATCGCGCATCCGATATCTCCGCCGGGAGTATGTTCGAGCATCTCTTCGTAGGACATCGCACCGGTAAAAACCACACGGTCATCGACATTTTTGCTGCGTGCAAAATTCTCCAGCTCCGATCGCAATGGGCCGTCTCCCATAATCACAAGAAAAGCTTTCCCGATGGAGGCGGCAATTTCTATGAGATGGAATAAACCCCTTCCGTGCAATAACCACCCCTGATATAAAAGAATAGTATACACTTCCGGGATGGAAAACTTCCGCCGTAAAATGTTTTTATCTCCCGGATGCAACCGTCTCGGTGGATGGTTGTGGATCGTAACCGGCCGCGGGATTGCATACCGTTGTCCGATGAGATCGCTGTCACGCTCTCCCGAAGTAATAACTCCATCGACAAATCGAATGCATATTTTTTCAACTGCCGACCAGAATCTTTGCGTTACCAGGCGATTCCGTAATGCTGCAACGGCAAAATACAATTCTTTCGAATCGTACAAAACTTTTGAGTATGTAAAAAATTTTGCCGCAAGCGCTGCCGGCAAACTGTACAAATCTTCGGCAACAATAAGCGACGGCCGCATTAAAACCGTGAACCAGAATGCCCGAATCCAAAAATGAAAAAACATTACCTTCGAACCCAGCCATTCTACTACTGCAAGCCGTTTAACCCGGACGCCGTTAAGTTCAAACTCCTCATCCTTACCGCCCGGTCCGATAAATGTTACCTCCATCCCGAACCGTTTTATCGATCCGGCAATGTTTCGGCATCGGCCGTCGGTGCGTATATCACCGATCTCAATTATTGCAACTTTTTTTTCTGATCCTGTAACCGTCGGCATTTACTTCAGTTTTTTCCAGAAGGTGGAACGGAGTATTCCGCGGGAATTGAATTTTTCTTTAAAGAAAATCAGATCGAGACTCGGTGTCATCGGATTATCGGCACGTGTATCCTGAGATACCCCTGTATCGAGATATTTATATCCCTGCTTTTTTGCCCGTGTGATTATTTCATACATCGATCGGTAAATCGGGCGCAAGTGCTGGTATTGATACAACATCGCTATGTAAAAACAGAGCAATACGGCATCATTACAATGGAATGTAACAATACCGCCGACCGCCTTCTCTTCATTCCGGATAAGCAACAGACGAATGCGATCGCCGAGAATTTCCTTTAATCGCTTCAGCTCATCAAGTGTGTGTGTTGGTTCTGCATTATGCTTTTTCTTATTCTCAACAAGGATCGGATAGAATTCGTCGAAACAATCGGATTCTTCAATTGAAAGCGCATGATGACGCAAGGTTTGTCGTATGATATTGCGCGTTGTTTTCTGAAACGATTTCAGCACATCGTCCATTTCGTGAAGCCGTATTACGTGTGATATATAGTGGCGTTGATATATGAAACCGCGATAGAGCAACGCATATTCAAGATTATGTGAAAGTTCCTGTTGATAAATAAAAGGCGCCGACGTTAAATAAACCTCGCGTATCCCTTCTTTCCAGCAATAATCTTCAAATGAGTCGATAACTTCAAGTGTCTCGTGAAATTTAATATCACCGACTACGAATGACCCGTAACTTGCACCCGCGGGTGATTCATAGATCATTAGTTTATCAAGACTACCCGGGAGAACGGCACGTAATTCTCCGTTTTTGTAAAAGAGGAGGTGATGAAAAGGAAATTTACCCGGCGCATGATATTCAAGAAATCCTTGCAGGTGAAACATCGTACCGTTATTTGAACTGCGGACAAACGAATCCCATTCTTCTTTCAGAGACGGGTTGTATCGAACTATATCCATATTACCAAGATTAAAATTCTGAAATAGGAATAAGGAAAATATAAAACTTATTAATATACCAATTAATCGGTACAAAAACCAATGACATTGCTCTTTTAGTGATCATTAAGTATATTGGTTAACCACATAAAATCTTTTGGAATATAACTTGCGACGCACATACCCGTTTAAAAAAGTTAAATTTTACCCATTTGGTATTCTCGCACACCGGTAAAGCGCATCGCAAGTTCATTTTTATGGAACTCTGGAAAAAAAACCTCTACACAATCTGGGTTGCGCAATTTATAACTATTGTCGGAATGAGCTCAGTCGTTCCGTTCCTGCCGTTTTACGTACGCGAGCTCGGTGTCACCGATCCCGCCTCAGTTGCCCGATGGAGCGGCTTTGCATTTTCGGGTCCGTTCTTCCTGTCATTCTTTTTTACCCCACTCTGGGGAACAATCGGCGACCGGTACGGGCGAAAACTGATGGTTATCCGGGCAGTCTTTGGACTCGGCATCGCACAAATATTGGTCGGTTCTGCTCAATCAGTAGAACAACTTATTTTATTCCGGATGCTTCAGGGAGCACTGAGCGGATTTATACCCGCCGCTCTTACGCTGGTTTCGGCATCTGCACCGCGTGAGCGAACCGGTTATGCTCTCGGGTTTCTCCAGACCTCGCTCTCGGCAGGTATGCTATTCGGACCCGTCATGGGGGGAACGCTGGCAGACGTTTTCGGATATCGTCCAATATTCTTCATCGTTGCAGCACTTTGTTTTTCAAGCGGCGTCTTCGTAATTTTTATGGTAACCGAAATTCCGCGAAGTAAAGACGAGATAAAAAGTGCATTGATCGACAATTATCGCTTTGCGTTTTCTTCTTTACAAATTGCTTTGGCAATGATTCTTATTTATCTTGCACAAACATCAATTGTGATGTTGCAACCGGTATTTGCATTATTTATAGAAAAATTATACGATAATACTCAGTACATCAGTACAATAACCGGTGCATTATTTTCGGTCGTCGGCCTGGTGATGATATTTTCTTCTCCCTGGTGGGGAAACCGGAACGATCTATTGGGTTACAGACGCAACCTGTTGATTGCAACATCCATCGCCGCGGTGATGCTGTTATTTCAAGCAATGTCGAATGCACCCTGGCATGTTGCGCTCAGCCGGGCAGGCCTCGGATTCGCTATGGGCGGAGTGGTACCGTCATTGTATGCGTTCATCAGCAAACAAACACCGTTAAAAAAACGCGGAGGTGTAATCGGTATTGCGACAAGCTTTACAATCCTTGCAAATATTACCGGACCGACAACATCCGGATATATTGCATCGCACTATGACATTCGAACCGCGTTATATATAACAGCGGGGGTTATTGCAATCGCCGCGATAATCGTAGCAAAGTTTATCCGCGAACCGGTAACACCCGATGAAACAGAAGAATCAGAATAATTATTACAGGTGAACAATATATGCCAGAGACCGGCAACAAACGTGAGCGATTATTTCTTATCGACGGATATGCACTTGTATATCGCGCATACTTTGCGTTTATAAAACGCCCGTTGATTAATTCAAAGGGGCAGAATACATCGGCGATTTTCGGATTTATCAATACGCTTCTCCGCATATTGAAAACCGAAATGCCGGATCATATTGCGGTGGTGCTCGATTCGAAAGAACCGACGTTCCGCCACGAAAAGTACAAAGAATACAAAGCAACCCGTGAAAAGATGCCCGAAGATATGGTCTCGCAGCTTGAACTGTTAAAAGAAATCGTACGCGCATTCAATATCCCCGTTATCGAGATGCCGGGCTATGAAGCGGACGACATTATGGGAACACTTGCAAAGCTTGCAGAAAAGGAAGATGCCGAAACCTTTCTCGTAACCGGTGATAAAGATTTTATGCAGCTTATATCCGACCGCGTGAAAATGTACAAACCTGCTAAAGCAAATGAAGAACCGGAAATTATCGACGATGAGGGTGTGCGAAAAAAATTCGGCGTCGATCCTGAACATGTTATCGACGTGTTGGCGCTCATGGGCGATTCGTCGGATAATATTCCGGGGGTCCCGGGAATCGGTGAAAAAACAGCAATTCCGCTTATTCAAGAATACGGCGCCGTGGAAAATCTTCTAAAAAACATCGATAAAGTCGAGAAAAAAGGAATACGCACAAAACTCAGTGAGAACAGCACGGAAGCGCTGCTTTCAAAAGAGCTGGTCACCATCGATACCAAAGTACCGCTCAATATATCCTTTCACGATCTCAATGCGCGCGAATGGGATATGGAAAAGCTTACATCGTTATTAACGGAACTTGAATTTAATACGATACTACAACAGCTCGGTATCACGCCGGCAACGACCGATAATTCGGGAAAACGAACTGATACCATTGCCGCCGCTTCGATCAAATATAAAACGGTTACCGATAAAAAAACGTTCGATAGTATGATCGAAGAGTTAAAATCTGCCGGCATCATTTCGTTCGATACCGAGACCACATCCAGGAATCCGTTGACCACCACCGTTATTGGAATCTCCTTTGCACACCGTAAAGGAAAATCGTGGTTCATACCGCTTGAGAACCACAGTATTCCGGATGCACACCTGAAACGTGAATTGCAAAAACTATTCAGCTCAAAAACACTTAAGGGTGGACAAAATATTAAGTTCGATATTCTCGCACTACGATCGCTCGATCTACCCGTCAGTAATCCGATATACGATACCATGATTGGCGCCTACATCCTGCGCCCCGACGGTCAGCACAATCTCGATACGCTCGCACGCGAGCATCTCGGATATCAAATGATTTCTTATTCCGACCTTGTCGGCGCCGGAAAAGATCAGATTTCCATTCGCGATGTGAATATGGATGAACTCGTAAACTACGCCTGCGAGGATGCAGACATCACACTGCAATTATGGGACAAATTACGAAAAGATCTGCTATCAATGGATGCATTCGATTTATGCGAACAAATTGAATTCCCGTTAATTAACGTGTTAGTCGAAATGGAAGCAACCGGTGTTTGTATCGACACTGACTTTCTCCGGAATCTTTCGAAGAAATTATCCGGGGAATTATTGAAACTGCGCGAACATATTTATAAAGAAGCCGGGTATGAATTCAATATCAACTCAACACAACAGCTCAGTAAGGTTCTTTTCGACAAACTTGCGCTTCCACCGGTCAAGAAAACCAAAACCGGTTATTCAACCGATACCTCAGTACTCGAGCGATTGAAGGGTGCACATCCGGTTATTGATATGCTTCTCGAATACCGTCAGTACACGAAACTGCAATCGACCTATATCGATGCGCTGCCGAAACTCATTAATCCGAAAACAAATCGTGTCCATACATCGTTTAATCAAACCATCACACAAACAGGCAGATTATCTTCCAGCAATCCCAATTTACAGAATATTCCAATTCGCACCGATCTCGGACGATCCATACGCAAAGCGTTCATTGCAACTTCCAAAGATCACCGTATTATGGCATCGGACTATTCGCAGATTGAGCTGCGTATTATGGCTCACGTATCGAATGACAAGGGGTTGCTCGATGCATTTAACAACGGAGAAGATATACATGCAACAACTGCTGCAAAGGTTTTTGACGTCCCGCTCGACGAAGTATCGCCGAACATGCGGCGAAAGGCGAAAGAGATAAACTTCGGTATAATGTACGGCATCAGTCCGTTCGGACTTTCGGCGCGGCTTGAGATTCCGCAGGGCGAAGCTGCGGAAATAATCGAACGGTACTTTAATCGGTTTCCGAACGTTCACAACTACATAAACGAGACAACGATCAAGGCAAAGAAAGACGGGTATGTTACCACGCTGATGGGCAGACGGCGGTATCTGCCCGAGATTGCAAGCCGCAATAAAACGGTTCAGCAAAATGCAATACGACAGGCGATCAATATGCCGATTCAGGGAACCGCAGCCGATATGATAAAATTAGCAATGGTGCGCATACACGAAAAGATGATGAAAAAGAAATTTCAATCCCGAATGATCATTCAGGTACACGACGAACTGATTTTCGATGTTCACATTGACGAGCTTGATGAGATGAAAAACCTTGTTGAAAGCGAAATGATCGGTGCATTAGAAATGAAGACGCCGATTGAAGTGGAAACCGGAGTGGGAAATAATTGGTATGAGGCGCATTGACGTTATACCTGTCGCCACAGGTATTATGCTGATAATTTTTATAACAGCTGCAGCGATTGTTATCTTTCGAAACGCGGAAGATTCTCTGCAATACGAAACGGCAACACCGGAAGGATACGTTCATCACAAATCAGGTCCGGAGGTAACCGATTTCAACTACTGGGTCTCAATAAAAACCGATCACTGGTGGCGGTTTGCATATGAGATAGTAATCCGAAATGATTCGGATGCTACCGAAGTGATACGAGCAGATATCCGGTACATAGATGCCGGGGGTATTATTGTAGATTCAACAAGTACAAATTACGTTACAATTCCGGCAGGTGATAAAACCACCGTACGCGGTCATTCACTTATCAGTGCATCGGCTGCAAAGAACATAGAAGATGCAGAAATAGATATATCTATAACAAAATGAACAACTTCCTCACCGGTGCCACCGGTTTTCTCGGCGGTTGTCTGGCTAAAAAATTAATCGAAAGAGGACATGAAGTAAATGCCCTTGTTCGCAATCCGGATAAAGCCGGACTTCTAAAAGAATCAGGCATAAAGATATTCCCGGGCGATATTACCGATAAAGAAAGCATGCGCAGTGCAATGAAAGGATGCGATGGCCTATTTCATATCGCCTGTCCTATTAAAATTGACCTCATTTTTCTCCGCGATCGCGGAAAAGGTCGTTTTACTGCCGGAAATGTATTCATCCGAAGCAATGCGGGTGCAGGCCGGTGTTACTTATTTAGGCGACAACACCAAAGCAAAACGGGAACTGGGATATAACCCGCGTTCGTTGGAGGAAGGGTTAAAGGAAACGTTGGTGTACGAGATGGAGGAGATGAGAAGATAGAGAAGGCGATCAATATCATCCCATCAACCATTCATGCAATCATGCACCCATGCAACACAAGTCGCTTTTGATCTCCCCGATCACACAATCCTCTCCGGATCGCTCAAATCCGGCAGCGGTCCGCGATAGCCGTATATTCGTTGTATCCACTTTACCATTGTAACCGATTGCTTTCGAACATACCATTGATCGGCAGCGCGGCGGTTGCCGAGACCATAAGTGGGATAGGGATGAATGGTATCTGCCATCTGCCGGAGTGATATTTTATTTTTTAATGCAAGCACCCATTCTCCGAGCATATCGCCCGCATGAGCACCGAGAATATCGACGCCGAGAATTCTGCCGTTCCATTTCTTTGCATAAACTTTTATCCAGCCGGTTGCTTCGCGGTCGGTAAGCGCCCGGTCGATCTTTGAGTATGGGAGTTTATAGGTTGCGTACGATGTTCCTTGCTGCTGCAATTCCGACTCGGTTGCACCGACATGGGCAAGCTCTGGATCGGTGTATGTACACCACGGCACGTGCTTTGTATCGATCTTCATAGGAAGTTTGAGCAATGCATTGCTGACGGCGATCTTTGCGGTGTGTTCCGACATATGTGTAAATTGAAAATCTCCTGTCACGTCGCCGCATGCATAGATATTCTTTACCGATGTTTTCCCCCGGTCATTCACAATGATACCCGAACGATTCGTATCAATGTCCGCGGCATCCAGATTAAGACCGTTTACATTCGGCTTCCGCCCAACCGACAGCAGCAACGCATCACCATCGATTGTGGTTGAAGTTTGCGAACCTTTGTCCTCTAGATAGAGAGTAACTGTTCCGTTGTGAGAATCGACTTTCTTCACAACGTTGTTCAATTTGAATTCGATCCCCTCACATGAAAGCGTTTTCTGCAGCAATGAAGTCAATTCTTTATTATCGCGGATGAGTATTGAATCCATAAAATCGATAATAGTGACCCGCGATCCGAATCTTCGGAACGACTGCGCCATTTCCATCCCGATCGGTCCGGCGCCGACGACGATAAGATGTTCGGGTAATTTCTCAAGATCGAAGATAGTTTCGTTCGTTAAAAACGGGACATCCTGTAATCCTTCTATCGACGGAACGACGGGCGAGCTGCCGGTAGCGATTAGAAAATAGCGTGAGGTTATTGTCTCGCCGCTTCGCTCTCCGCCTTCAATTTGAATAGAGTGGTTATCAATAAATGAAGCCCGCCCGTGGATAACGTCGATGCCCAATTTTTCAAAGTGATGCGGAGCATCGGCTTCTTCGTAAATTTCTTCTCTGATTGCATGAACCCGTTCGATGATATCGGAAAAGTTGAATTTTGGCGGTGTATCTTTAAATCCGTACTTAGATGCCGTATTCATCGTTTGTGCAACCTTTGCGGTTTTGATAAGCGTCTTGCTCGGCACGCATCCATACCATGTACAATCACCACCAAGCTTTGCGGCTTCAATCATCGCGGTCTTCGCACCGAGCGACGCGGAGATACCCGACGCCGTCAGACCGGCGGATCCACCGCCGATAACCACCATATCATACCGGGGTTTCATGGGTCACCTCTTTCATTTTCGAACGGACTTTTTTCAGCGTCGAATAAATTCCCGCGAGGATCAGTCCGGCTATGACGACATACACCCAAAACGGTAGGTTTTCTCCCGCAATCATCAGATATACGTACGCTGAAATCGCACAACAACACGCTGCAAAAACAGGCGGCATGATCGAGCGCTTCTTCTTCAGATTATGCACCATCCACCCCACCGACGCAAAGAAAAAAGGTATCGCTCCGACATAGATACCGCCAAATATATACGGATTGACGCCATACCCGGCGCCGAGTCCGATGAACCATTCGTGTATTGTTGTAAAATCCATTGTGTTTTT
Source organism: Ignavibacteriales bacterium (assembly GCA_003562775.1). Taxonomy (GTDB): domain Bacteria; phylum Bacteroidota; class Ignavibacteria; order T3Sed10-11; family T3Sed10-11; genus T3Sed10-11. The sequence continues at coordinate 8,465 of PWTU01000109.1, read as the reverse complement.
TGTTCCGTGTTTTGAGTTATTAGTTTCGGGTTTCGAGTTTACAATTTCAGGTTTCGGAGAACTATTAACCAATAATCAATAGACAATAATAAATAATAAATCACACCACCGCCCCGCCGCAGCTGCTGCCGCTTCCGGCCGTGCAGCCGAAACAGTGCGAATCGAATAGTATATTCCGGTTTATCATTTGATCGTAATCAAAATCAAATACCGTCAGTTGTTTGCCGTTTGTTATTTGCATTTCGAGCATTTGATTGAAATCGCAATCGTAGATACTGCCGTCGTATCCCACGCTGATCATCGTCCGGCACATCACTCCTTCCGCTGCAACCGGGTTGAAGGCATTGATTAATTTTTCCATATATTCTTCATACGTTCCGGATCGAAGAAGAAACTCCTTAAACCTGTGTATCGGCATATTGGTAATGGTAAACAGCTTATTAAATACAAGATCGAATTTTTCTTTTAACTCCTTTTTATAATCCTTTTCGAGGTTTTCTTGCGGAGGCGGTAGATATGTTCCGACCGGATTATACACGAGGTTTAATTCGAGTCCGGTCCCTTCTTTACCGTATTCCTGTTCATTCAACAACCGAATACTTTCAATACTTTTACCGAACACTCCCCGGCCGCGTTGTTTGTCGGTAAAGAACTCCTGATAATACGGCAGCGAGGAGATCACTTCCAGATTGTTCTCCGCAAAAAACTCCGGCAGATAGCGTTTCGATTCTCCCGTACGCGGGTGGCCATCGAAGGTGACCGTAAGATTATGCCGGACCATAACGTGCTTATTTAATTTTTTCGCTTCGATCACAAAATAATCGAAATGCGGATTCAGTTCCGGAGCGCCGCCCGTAATATCGAGATTCTTTATCGTTTCGTTCTCCGAGAGTATCTCAAGACACCTGTCAACTGTCCGTTTATCCATCTGCTCGGTGCGTTTCGGCGACGCATCGACGTGGCAATGCTGACACGCCTGATTACAGAGTTTCGTGATATTAACCTGCAGCGTCTCGATTGAGACGGGCGTTACATCAAGCTCATGTTTTTTAAAATAACGATGAAAGTCAAAATTAGTATTACCATCGGACTGAACCCGATTATTCAATACGTTTAATTCCCGCATTTTCCAACCCTTTTACATAGTTCATTGAACAAGAAACGTGCCCGTCACGGTTATTTACTAAAATATTGCTAAGCGAGCACATTGACTTTTCTATTACCGGTACGTGACGGGCACGAATCGTTAAATCCCATTCTTTGCGAGTGCATTATGCATCTGCACACCGTGTACCAGCGTGATACCTGCTTCCATCGCCGCCGCAACGTGGATTGCCTCGGTCATCTGATCGGGATTGGCGCCGTTTTCAAGACATGCAGTCGTGTATGCATCGATGCAATACGGACATTGCTTTGTATGAGCCACTGCAAGAGCTATGAGTGCCTTCTCACGTTTGGTTAAGGCGCCGTCCTCTCCGGTCGACGCGTTATAGTAATCAAAAAACTTTTCTGCAAGTTCGGACCGGAAGTTTCCGATCTCGCCGAATCTCTTTAGATCTTTCTCATTATAGTAGTGCATTACTATCTCTCTTATAAATTAATGAATGCTCGCCCGCCGAAGCCTTGGCGTAGGCGGGATTGATTGCATGGATGCATGGTTAATCTTGGGCTATTGCTTCTTTTCTTAAAAATTTTATGTCGCCGTAGTATGCGATCGCTGATTCGCCGGTATCGTCGGTATCGGTCATGATGGCAATGCTGTTTATTTTCGGGGGTTCCTTTCCGTAGATTTCGATGTAGTCTTCATAGATATTCTGTTCGTGTTCCACCCAGGAACCTACATTCTCCTCCCCGCTTTCCACGACGATCATCATCACCAGATCGGAATACGGGTTCGGGACAATCGTTCCGACTTCTGCGCTGCTCTCCCAAATATAATTTATTGCCCGTGTCGGCACTTCACCATAGAAGGTTCGTATTGCCCGCAGTCTGGTTCTGTTCCACCAACTCAGATTACTTATATCGTAATCAAAAGTAACATAAATTCTTGCCGGATAATCGTCACCCGATTTCTCAGTTACATCACCTTTATCGAGTATGTTTTCCGCTCTCCATGACCACCTGAGCACGGGAAATTTTTCCGGATCGATATCGACCCTCCGGATCAGACCGGAAGCGGAACGGTTGCTCTCGGCTTTTATAACAATCTTTCCGTCGATCTCGTGGAGCCGATATTCTGTATCTTTTTTCCCGCGAAAGTTCAGAGGTTCCCATAAATCCGGCAATTCATCTTCTACTTTGTATGTCGAAAATGAACCTGCATAATATATGGGGGAACTTGAACTACCGATTGACACTATAATCATCGTACATAAAATCATACATATAGCAACGGTGATATGGCGCATCATAGATTTTCAGCCTTTCGTACGGTATTATTATTCCAGCGATTTAAATCCTCTTGTGTGTCGATATCCGATAATACCGGTAACTGATGATACCGTAAACCCTTTTCTTGAATTTTTCGTTTCGTCAAGTTTAACACTTCACCGGTGCTCCACGGGATTCCGTCGAACAGTTCCGGGTGAAAACGATTCATACCGAGCAGGTAATATCCCCCGTCGTCTGCCGGCCCGATGACAAAATCGTATTTATCGAGTTGCCGCACAGCGTCGTCGATAATATCCCCGGTAAGATCGGGAGCATCCGTGCCAACAATTACGGCATTTCGTATTTTATCGGCGAAGACTTTCCTGAACGCCTCCTTCATCCGGTCTCCGAGTTCATTTCCGTTTTGTGCAAAAAGCAGGAACCCGTCCTGACTCCATGCACCTATTTTTCTATAATCGTTTGGGTCGGCATAGAACAGATATCGGTGCGATATATATTTTGCATGTTTGGATTCGAAAAAAATCTTCTCAGCCCACTGCCTATACAAAGCGGCAGCCCGCTCGTTTCCGATTGACGATGCAAGTCGTGTCTTCACTTTACCCGGTTCCGGGTACCGCGCAAAAATGATCAATGCATTTCTCATCCTTCTCCTCCGCAATCCATCATATTGTTCAGCAATATCTTCCACCGGAACGTTGAATATGAACTGTGCCGTAAAGTAGATGTTATAAAGCTGCTGGCGAACAATACCATTCTCCAAAAACCGACGGGCCGAGGTGGTAACGTACGACGGAAGTTTTTTTATTTTCTTTTTTAAACGCCGAACTCGCCGGAGGAATTCAAGATCTTCGAATAAAACCCAATCGGGGAATCCGCCTGCTTCATCGAATATCGTCCGGCGCACGGTTATACATTGGTCACCGAAACTGGTAAATACCGAATCGAAATGAGTAAACCATGAATATAAACGGAACCATCTGCTTGGATGATCGAATTTCATACGAAAAAGCGCAGCGCCGCATTCCGGATTCAAGAAGTACCGTTCAAGCTGAAAGTACGCATCGTCGGGCAGGCCGGTATCGGCGTGCAGGAAGATTAGAACATTGCCCCGGGCAACGCGCGCTCCTGCATTGCACTGTATGCCACGACCTTTCTCCGACTCAATGACCCTCGCCCCCATTCGCGACGCGATAGAGCGGGTTGCATCGGTGCTACCGCCGTCGGCAATGATTACTTCAACATCGGGAACTGCACGCTTAACCGATTTGATGCAGTATGCTATACCGTCTTCCTCATTAATCGCTGGTATTATTACGGAATATTTCATTTCGAACACTCATCCATAACAGACACTATCGATTCTCTTTTTGATTGTATCCGGTGATACTTCACCGTAAAAAGTAAGTACACCTTCGATAAATATAGCCGGTGTAATGACTACCTTTCGTTCCCGGAATATTGCAGAGTCTTTTTCGCGCCGGTAGACGTTTACATCGAGAGGCATCTGGGACTGTAATTTCCGTACAGAATACAGCGCTCCTACACATGCCTTGCATTCGGATTCGACAAATATTTCGAGCTTTACTTTTTTCATAATGCGTGTAATATACATTATAAATCGGACTCGAAATGTCATATAAACGACAGCAATGGAATTATGTTGCGACTTTTTTTAATCGCGACATATCGTTGACCGTTATCTGCTTCCGGTCGAAATCGATAATGCCATTGGTTCGCAGCTCGTTGAGCGTGGTCGTTACAGTCTGGCGGGCGGCGCCGGTGAGAAAACCCAATTCCTGATGAGATAACGGCGGTTTTATCGTTATAACACCGGATTTAATCATACCGAATTCCTCGGCATACCGGACTAAGAAACTGGCAATTCGTTTTTTTACATCCTTAAAAACAAGCTCGGTAACCCGTTCCTCAACTTTTCGCAGGCGGGCACCGACTTCTTTTGTAACACGAAAATTCAATTCAGGATATTTCTTCAACATTTTTTCGAAATCGGATCGCATCATATTGCATATTAGAACTTCATCTATGGCAGCGGCGATTTCATTTCGCTCGTCGGTATTGTCGACTTGTAATAATTCACCGAACACTTCACCCGGCCCGACAATGTCAAGAATAATTTCCTTGCCGTCTTCGGATATCCGGGAAATCTTGACATGCCCCTTTTTCAAAAAATAAATACAACGTGACGGTTCGGCAGGGAAGTAGATGGGATCGTTCGTTTTGAAGGTACACATCGCCGCCAGTTTGTCGACGGCTTTTAAGGTTTCCTCATCGAGACCATCAAAAATATTAAAGTGCTTCAGGTACCAGAATTTGGTTTTTTCCGACATATAATTATGTATCCAGAGTTTTTAGTTTGTTATAGTTCTTGATTAAAAACTGCTTGCGATCAAAATCAATGATATCATCACTTCTCAGCTTATTGAGAACGGTTGTCACCGTCTGTCTGGCACAACCTGTTAAATAGCCGATGTCCTGATGCGACAGAGCTGGCTTAATTGTAACGACGCCGTCCTTGATCTTACCGAACTCTTCCGCATATTTAGTCAAGAACCCAACAATCCTTTCTTTAACATCCTTAAACATCAGATCCGGAATGCGTTCCTCGAATTTACGAAGACGAAGCCCCATCCACTTTGTTACCCGGAGATTAAGACCGGAATTTTCACGCATCATTGATTCGAAATCTTTTACCCGCATAGTACAAATAAGAACTTCATCCATCGCCTGTGCGATTTCGTCCCGATCACTCCCGGGATCGACAAGCCCGAGCTCGCCGAATAACTCGCCAGGACCGATAATATCGAGGATCACTTCCTGACCTTCGGGTGAAATACGCGATATTTTCACTCTTCCTTCTTTGAGAAAAAAAATAGAGGAAGACTGTTCATCGGGGAAATAAATCGGCTGGTTTACTTTGACGGTCGACATCGTAGTCATATCGTTCAGCTTCATCATCGTCGCTTTATCGACGCTTTCGAGGATGTTGAAATGCTTCAGATACCAGAACTTGGTTTTTTCGGCCATAGTGTATCCGGGGGAAATATGGAGATTATTTTAATTGATCGATATTATTGTAACATTCTGAAAGTTGAAAATAATTCCCGGTTTATATATCCAATGATGGATGTTTTTTATGATACCCGGTCGCTTTCTGGAATTGGTACGCAACGGATAGAATTGTTCCTTCATCAAACAATCGCCCGGTAAAACTGATGCTGGTCGGTGTCCCCTGCTCGGTAAATCCGTTTGGAACGACCACGCACGGGTGTCCGGTTAAGTTTGTCAGTAATAAATTAGGCCCCTGCCACGACGGAGCAACATACAGGTCAACTTGTTTTGTCAATTCATACATTTCCTGGATTAACTTATGTCGTATCCGGTTTGCATTGACATATTCAACCGCCGGGATAAATCTCGCTTGCCTGAAAACGTTCGGCCATGCGTTTTTTATTTGTCTCACCATGAGACTATCCCTCCCACTCCGGGTTAAATTATCAAACGCAGCAGCCGCTTCGGCGCTGAGTATAAAGCTAAGAGCCGAGACCGGTATATCCGGAAGCTCGATCGGTACAAGTTCTGCGCCGAGTTCCCGCAGTACTTCAAGCGACAGTGAATCCTGTGAACGAAACGGATAGTCAGATTCAAAATCATTCTTTACATAACCGATTTTCAATTCAGACAAATCAACATTCGAGCTATATGAAAATGGAAAGTCATATACCGTTTGATCCTTTTCGTCGGGACCGAATATTGCATCGAACACAATTGCGGCATCTTCGGCATTTCTGGTAAGCGGTCCTACTTTGTCCATCGACCAGCTTAACGCCATTGCACCGTATCTGCTTACCCTTCCATACGTCGGACGCAGGCCGGTAACTCCGTTTACCGTTGCAGGCGATACGATCGATCCCCAGGTTTCGGTTCCGATTGCAAACGGTACGAGTCCGGCGGCTACCGAAGCGGCAGACCCTGCAGAGGAACCGCTCGATCCCTGTGTTGTGTCCCACGGATTCCGGGTTCTGCCGCCGAACCACACGTCGCCCCATGCAAGCGCACCGAGGGTAAGCTTCGCAACGAGAACCGCGCCGGCTTCGTCAAGTTTTTGTACCACGGTTGCGTCATAGTCGATCATTTGCTCTTTAAACGGTACCGCACCCCATGTTGTTTTATACCCTTCAGTCGAAAACAGATCTTTAATTCCATAAGGAATGCCGTGTAAGGAGCCGCGATAATGACCTGCGGCTATCTCTTCGTCGGCTTGACGGGCTTTTTTCATTGCACGTTCTTCGGTAAAGGTAATCACGCACTCAAGAACCGGATCATACTTTTTCAGTCTTTCAAGATAGAACCCGGTGAGCTGTACCGAGGTAATCTGACGTGTCCTGATCAATCCGGCAAGTTCACGGATCGAATAAAAGGCAAGTTCGTCGGGATCACCGGGTAATTGGATATCGGAAAGGCCCTCTAAATCCAATCCGCTATTATAAATATCCCAAGAATAACCTACAGGGATCGGGTCAAACGTAAGTGCGGGCGGTATGCTGTTATCCAGGGCATATGCACGAATGGCTTCATAACTCGAACGGTATTGTGAAAGTCCATCGACCATAGAATCCCGCTGTGCTTCGGAGAAACTAAGTCCTATTAAGTTTTCCGCATGTGAGATATTTTCTGTTGTAATATCATTTTGGTCGGCCGATCTGATGTACAGTACTCCGAAAAGTACAAATGCGGCTGCAATTCCGCAGGCAAAATATTTAAGATTGTTCCGAATCATGGTGCGCTCCGATTATGAAAGGTCGTATGATTTAAATAAATCAAAACAGGATATAAAAGATGGAGGAATAATTTAAAAAAGTCAACCGTTACCATACTCCCCGACCAACCTGAATGTGATATTGCCAGCCCGGTTTAACGGGTTTCCGGTCGGGAGAAACGAACACAGTATCGAATCCGTATGCATAATCGAATACAATCATACCGAGCCACGGGACATTAATTCGAATGCCGATGCCCGCGGATCTGCGCATATCGCGGAATCGCACCTCCCGGAGTTCTTCCCAGACATTCCCTGTCTCCGCAAAGGCAAGTAGATAAACGGTGTATGGATCCAGAAGAGGAGCGTACCGTAATTCCAATGTATAGGCAGCCAATACCCGGCCGCCGACCGGATTTCCCTCGTCATCGACGGGCCCCACGCTTCGATCTTTATATCCCCGCAGCGGAATAGTGTGAAACTGACCGAGACCGGTGCCACCCATAAAGAAGAGTTCGACCGGAGGTATTCGTGCTGCATCGTTGAGAGGAAATATCGACGCGGTTTTTGTTTTGACGGCAAGGGCAATTCTTTCAGAATTAAAGAACGACGTATACCAATCTGCATCGATAATGTGACGGTGAAAATCAACGGTACCCGGTAATAGCGGTCCACCTGCAATTTCATTGGTGATGGAGATATCGGATCCGCTTGTAGGAAACACCGGATGATCCGTGCTATTTCGGCCGATGACTTGTGCAACGCCAAAATGTGTCGATACGCCGGGAAGAAATATATCCTGCCCCTCCTCTACATCGTTCCGTTGCCAGCGAATTATCCACGTCCCTCGAAAATAATCGTCGGGCCACTGAAAGCGTCTGCCGATCCGGAGTGCCGCGCCCGTTCTGCGATGATCGATAAATATTCTCTGTCGTGTATCGAACAAGTCGACTCCGAATAGAGTGGGAGTATTGTATAACCAGGGTTCTGTAAAAGAGATGCGAAATGTTCTGAATGTGCCCGGTTCACCAAATTGCCAGTCGAGCTGCAACTGCTGTCCCGCACCGCCGCGAATCAGACGCCGAAGATCGAAATTATTAAAGCTAACTCTAAGACCGCCCGTAAAGCCAAAACCGGGGGTATATCCCACCGATACGTTGTATGTATCGGTGTATTTTTCTTCGAGATGATAGATAATGTTCACTGTTTCATCGTCTTCAAAGATAAGTCCGGTTTGTATCGATTCGGGTTTGAAATAGTTAAGCCGCCGCAGCGCACGAACGCTGCGGATCAGGTT
>PWTU01000414.1 GCA_003562775.1 Ignavibacteriales bacterium | reverse complement strand
GCGCGTATCGTAAAAGCGGCAGATGAAGCGAAGAAAAAGTTAATGGTCGGTATGAATAATCGCTTCCGGCCGGATGCAATGATACTTCGCAGCTTTATCGAAGCAGGTGAACTCGGAGATATTTTTTATACAAAAGGCGGATGGCTGCAGCGAACATCGAACAGGAAGACCTGGAGGACGCGAAAGGATTTAGCAGGTTGTGGAGTGATTATCGATAACGGTATCGTATTGCTCGATATGTCGCTCTGGATGATGGGCTATCCCGAGATCGAGCGGGTATCCGCCATGGTGTACTTTCACGAAACGGAACACGTAGAGGATTCGGGGGTAGTGATGCTTCGAATGAAGAACGGCGCCACTATCACCATTGAGGTGAGTTGGTCTTTGCATATAGAGGACGATGTTTTCTATTGTAATGTGTTCGGCAAAAACGGAAGTGCTCGATTGAATCCATTACGTCTTAATAAACAATTACACGGGAACCTTGTAAATATGACGCCGGCGAAAGTGGAAAAACCTCAAAGTTTATATAAACGCTCCTATGAAAATGAGATTAGGCATTTCATCGGCGCCGTCCGGGGGCTCCATCCGGTTATTTCTACCGGCGCTGAAGCGGTACAGCGCATGAGAATAGTCGAAGCAATATATGAATCGGCGAACAGCCGGCAGGAAATCACAGTGAACGTTGATTAATTACTTAACTATACGCTGACTGGTATGAATACCATTGCATTAATAACCGATTTCGGAACGGTTGATGGTTTCGTGGGAACGATGAAAGGGGTGATTTTATCAATTGCACCGCAGGCGAAGATCATAGATATCTCACATGAAAGCGCACCGCAGCATACGCATCACGCCGCCTTTGTTTTATGGTCGTCATATAAATATTTCCCGGAAAATTCAATTTTTGTAGTCGTGGTCGACCCCGGGGTTGGCTCGGACAGGCGCATAATTCTCGTCGAAGACGAAATGGGTAAAAAAATTCTTGCGCCGGAGAACGGAATTCTCCAGTTTATATTACCCGAGCTGAAGCGACCGAAAATGTTTCATATTAATAATTTAAAATACTGGTTATCGCCTCTCAGTACTACATTCCACGGACGGGATATATTTGCCCCGGTAGCAGCTCATCTTTTGAACGGTGTTCGTTGTGAAGATTTGGGAATAGCTATAGAATTACCGATCCCTAAAACTCCGTTTAAACAAATTGATGTTTCTACAAAAGAGGAAAACGGTATAATTTTGCACGCAGATCGTTTCGGCAACTTGATTACAAACTTTCGTCCGCAGTTTGAGCATCTTGATGATATACAGCATTTCTCTCTCGAGATAGGTAATCGTGTTATCGGCCCGCTGAAAAAGACATATGCCGACGGTGAGTACGGTGAACTGATAGCTATCGTCGGGAGTTCCGGATTATTAGAAGTAGCCGTCCGAAACAGCAGCGCGCATTTGATGCTTGGATTGCGAATCGGTGATCCCGTGGTAATTAAAAGCAACGACACGTAGCGTAGTATGGCAACTATGGATCCTAATGATGAACGGTTTATGCGGCGGTGTCTCGAACTCGCCCGTTGCGGCTACGGTCAGGTGAATCCGAACCCGATGGTCGGCGCTGTTATTGTGAAGGAAGGTGTTGTACTTGCCGAAGGGTACCACGCCAGGTTCGGAGGAGATCACGCCGAAATTGAGGTATTGAAAAAAGCCGGCAGCGAAGCGATGGATGCGACGCTGTATGTAAATCTCGAACCATGTAATCATTTCGGAAAAACACCGCCGTGCGCGGCTGCCATCATCCGGGCGGGAATACGTCGTGTGGTATATGCGGCGGCCGATCCCAATCCGGATGTTACCGGCAACGGTAACCGAACGCTTAAAAATAACGGCATTGAAGTTACAACAGGAGTGCTGCACGATGAGGCGGTGCAGCTAAACGAACAGTTCTTTTTTGCTATGCGATCAAAGCTTCCGTTTGTTATATTAAAAGCCGCAATGACACTCGACGGATATATCGCAGATGTCCGGTCAAAATCGAAGTGGATTACCGGAGCAGATGCGCGTAATTATGTACAGGAAGTGAGAAGCGGAATCGATGCAGTTTTGGTAGGGGCAAAGACTGTCACAGTTGATAATCCCCGGTTAACCGTTCACGACCGGCAGGAAAAACAACCCTATCGTATTGTTCTCGATGGAGCGCTTAATACCCCGCTTCAGTCAAGAGTGTATAGCGATAAATTCCGGAACAGAACAATAGTTATATATTGTGAAAAAAGTAAGAAACCAAGGAAGATTGTACAATTGGAGAAGAAAGGGGTAAACGTTCTGTCATATAAGGGTACGAACGATGTTTTACCACTCAGGCGAATATTGCGTGACCTTCGCAAACAAAAAATTAATTCGATACTTGTTGAAGGAGGAGGAACGGTATTTCGTGAGTTTTTGCAACAAAAATTATTTGCAAAAGCTTTGTTTTTTATCTCGCCTAAATTTATCGGTGGAGGTAAACCGGTAATCAGCGGGATAAACAAATCGTTACAACATGCGTTTCACCTGGAAAATGTATCGAGTAAAATGTTCGGAGAGGATGTTTTGATTGAAGGGTATTCCCCGTTGTATAAAGAGTATATGAATAAAGAGTGAATCATGTTTACCGGCTTAGTAGAAGAAATCGGAACCATTGTTACGGCAAAGCCGCACGGCGGGGTTGTTGAGTTTATCATCCGTGCGAAGAAGGTAATGGATGACTTAACAATCGACGATAGCATTAACATTAACGGAGTATGTCAAACTGTTGTCAAGTGTTCAAAAGATACTTTTACTGTACAAACAATTAAGGAGACGCTCCGTAAGACAACGCTCGGTTCTCTGCGTGCCGGGAATCCTGTAAATCTTGAGCGCGCACTTCAGCCGTCGTCGCGAATGGGTGGTCATTTTGTACAGGGACATGTCGACGGTACAGGTTCGGTTAAATCCGTTAATAAACAAGCCGGCGACTGGCTTATTAAGGTCGCTCTCCCCGAATCGTTTATGAAGTACGTTATACCTATGGGATCGATCTGCATTGATGGAGTCAGTTTAACCATCGCATCGGTGCAGGGGAGTGAATTTACCGTTTCGATCATACCGCATACACTTAACGTTACCACACTGGGGAAGATTAAACCCGGTTCGCAAGTCAACATAGAATTGGATATGATCGGTAAATATGTCGTCAATCTGTTCGAGCGAACCGGAACTTAGTTGCCGCGATAGCTCGTTAAGTAGAGTAAGAAGTTGAATGAAAGATTAGTATGGCAAGACGAATACACTGTTATGTAACCGGAAATAGTGAAAATTCCATTTCCGACAGGCAATGGGAGCAAATACGCAAACTTCAACACTGGTACAGTTCGGAGTTTTTCTGGACGGCAGGGAAACCGGCGCTTAAAATGTTTGCCGTTTTCCCTAATCTCGAACACCCGCTGGCGGATGAGGACGCACTTATTGAATTTATCACCCGCAGATGGCAGGAATTGCGACGGATAGGGAAGACCGAAAACGAAATTCTCAGAACTATGCGTGATGAGAAACTCGTTTTATTAAAAGACGGTGGTTATCACGAGGATTGTATCCTGAGCGGCAGCGTTCGCGTTGCCGATAATGAATGGAATGCGTATTTGTTCACCGAATTCATTCTCAAAGCATCGATGCTTGCACCCTCGGCAACGTTTGAGGTTCACGACGAGGGAGAGTTTATCCGATGGCGCCCGGTATATTTCCGGCAGGGAAACGTTTCCCTGTATACCAGATCGAAGCAGCAATACCGGCGGATAGAGCAGATTGTTGAAAAAAATGAGTTGTTTGCGTTAATCGATCCGCGTGAATATGACGGCCATCCCAAGTATAGAACACATGTAGCCGGGTTTCGTCGAATGGAAACGGAGGAGAAGCGGGACGTTCTGAAGCACTGGAACTGGCACGGATATGACTCGATTATAAAACACTCCGGTAGCCACGATATGCTGTACGATTTACACGTAAAGGTAAAGGAGATAAGAATATCCGGTATTTAAACCTGGCTTGCGTTTTCAGGCAATAAACAGTATATTTATAGGATATGAAAAAAATAAATAATGTTTTACGGGAAGAATTATGTATAGCTTTTTAATAGCGGTTTTGGTGATAGTGTGTATTACGATGATCGTCGTGGTATTGATGCAATCGAGTAAAGGCGGCGGTCTTGCAGGTGTGTTTGGCGGTGGTCAGGCAGGAGCGGTATTCGGTGTCCGGCGGACTGCAGATTTGTTGACAAAAATCACCGTTGTGTTGGCGTCCACTTTTATGGTGTTAAGTATAGTGATTAATTTATTCTTCTTGCCCGGAACTGGTGGTCCGGGAGCGGACAGTATACTGCAAAGGGAAGCCCCGCAAACTGTGCCACCGGCTCAGATACCGGATATGGAGCAACCGTCTGGTCCCGCTGCGCAGCCCGGTACGGCACAACCGGGCGCCGATGAGCAGCAATAAAATAAACACTTTTACGAAGTAAAGCGGCGTCGGTACCTGCGTCGCTTTTTTTATAATAAACTGATTTGACTCAACTATCACCAGAATTAGGATTTCAGTTATTACATAAGTGTAGAGAAGCCCGTACAGGTGTTTTGAAGACTGCGCACGGGGAGGTTTCTACACCGGTTTTTATGCCGGTCGGTACGCAGGGCGCCGTAAAAGCTCTGCAGCAGCGCGAGCTCACGGCAGCGGATGCGCAGATAATTTTATCCAATACATATCATCTGTACCTGCGGCCTGGTGATGATATATTATATGATGCGGGCGGTTTGCATTCGTTTATTTCCTGGGACCGGGCAATACTTACCGATAGTGGAGGATATCAGGTATTCAGTTTATCCGATCTTCGCAAAATAAACGACCACGGGGTAGAGTTCAGGTCTCATATTGACGGGACTTCGCATACGTTTACTCCCGAAAATGTCATTCGAATGCAAAGAGTGATCGGTTCCGATGTTATGATGCAGCTCGACGAGTGTATTGCATCGAACGTCGATATGAGTGAGGTGGCGGCGGCAATGAAGCGAACGGTGCTATGGGCGGAGCGAAGTATTGTCGCACTTGAGGAGCATAAACCGTTGTATGGTTTTGAACAGATGTTGTTCGGGATAGTGCAGGGCGGCGTGTATGAAGAACTCCGTCACGAGTGTGTTGAGAAATTGATTGCAATGCCGTTTCACGGTTTTGCCATCGGCGGACTCGCCGTCGGTGAGCCGATCGATGATATGTACCGGATAACAGAGTATACAGCCCGGATGTTGCCGGAAGATAAACCGCGCTATCTGATGGGGGTCGGCACCCCTGAAAATATGCTGCGGGCAATTGCATCAGGCATCGATATGTTCGACTGTGTGCTGCCGACACGAAATGCACGCAACGGGATGTTGTTCACGTCGGCCGGCTCGCTCAACATACGGAATGCAAAATATAAAACAGACCGGCAACCGGTCGATGGTGCATGTGAATGTTATACATGTTTGAATTTTTCACGAAGATATATAAGACATCTGTTTGTTGCCGGGGAAATACTCGGTTTACAGCTCACAACGTTGCACAATATTACGTTCTATCTTCGTTTGATGAAGGAAGCGAGAGAAGCAATCGAAAATGATTGCTATGATTATTGGATGACCGGGATATTGGAAAAAATGAACGAATAAAAACTACAACACTTTACATTAGAAAAAACAACCGGAGGTATTGTACATGTTCGATTATATAGTAGCTATGGCGCCGGCAGACGGTGGAGGTGAAGGTGCATTTACGGGAACATTAATTATGTTTCTTTTAATAATTTTTATATTTTATTTTCTCATTATCCGCCCGCAACAAAAACGTCAAAAAGAACGACAACAATTGCTTGATGCCGTAAAGAAGGGCGATAAAGTCGTTACTGTCGGCGGTATGCACGGCGAGGTAGTCGGTATCGATGAGAAAACAATATTATTAAAAGTAGCGGATAACGTAAAACTTAAGTTGGATCGGTCGTCGGTCAACTCGATAATTAAAAGCGCAGATGGATAATGAGCCGTAACAGATTTTCCAGTATTGAAGAAGCAGTAGAAGATATCCGCAACGGTAAGATTGTAATTGTGGTTGATGATGAGGACCGCGAAAACGAGGGAGACTTCATTGCCGCTGCCGATAAGATCACACCGGAGATTGTCAATTTTATGGCGACGCACGGACGGGGTATGATCTGTGCGCCCATCACCGGTGAACGAGCGGAAGAACTTGGTCTGGATTTAATGGTGCCCGTTAACACCTCGATATACGCAACCCCGTTTACCATAACGGTAGATTATAAAAAAGGGACTACGACCGGTATTTCTGCTGCCGATCGCGCCGCAACGATAAAGGCATTGGCCGATCCGGATGCGAAGCCGGAAGATTTCGCCCGTCCCGGACATATTTTCCCTTTGCGTGCAATTGAAGGAGGCGTTCTACGGCGAGCAGGACATACCGAGTCGGTAGTCGACTTGACGCGAATGGCAGGTCTCCGTCCGGCGGGAGTATTGTGCGAAATACTAAATCCCGACGGCACCATGGCGCGGTTGCCGGAGTTGATGGAGATCAGCAAAAAGCACAATTTAAAGATTATATCCGTCCGGTCGCTCATCGAATACCGGCTGCAGCGTGAAAAACTTGTAAAACGGATTGTGACGGCAACACTGCCTACAGAGTTAGGCGACTTTACAATCTATGTGTATCAAAGCGACACCGACCGTAAAGATCATCTGGTGCTTGTGAAAGGTACGATAACACCCGACAAACCCGTTATGGTTCGCGTCCATTCGGAGTGCCTGACCGGGGATGTTTTCGGTTCTATGCGATGCGATTGCGGCGATCAATTGCACGCTGCCATGTTAAAAGTGAGTGAAGCCGGCGAAGGAGTTATTTTATATATGCGGCAGGAAGGGAGAGGCATCGGACTCATCAATAAATTAAAAGCATACAAATTGCAAGACGAAGGGATGGATACGGTAGAAGCGAACGAAAAATTAGGATTTAAACCCGATCTCCGCGACTACGGAATCGGGGCGCAAATACTCAGAGATATCGGTGTGGGGAAAATACGGCTGTTGACGAACAATCCGAAAAAAGTCGTCGGCCTTCACGGGTACGGTCTTGAAATTGTAGATCGGGTACCGATCGAAATCCCCGTCACCCAAATGAATGAACGGTATCTGCGAGCGAAGCGGGATAAGTTAGGACATATGTTGTTGATGGATATAAAGTAATTAGCGCTTTACACAAGCACGAATAAGGTATAATGATGAGCGATAAGCACTTGCAGGCTAGAGCCGTTATAGATCGCCTGAACGAATCAGAAGTAACAAAGTTGCTTACTTTTTGCAGAAAGCACTTTCCACATGTTTTTGAAAAAACAAAAACGAGCGATGCCGAGAGCGTCCGTGCAGTTGAAGCGGCGCTTGAAAACCTCAAAAACGGAAAGCCCTTTATTCTGAAAAAAGTGCTCGATAAAATCGAGTACGATGTAATCTACCGCACTCTCATCCGGTATAAAAGACAAACCCGCGCAGCGAATTTTTTAGGTTTAAAAGAACAAACCTTACGGTATAAAATGATTCGTTTGAAGATCCCCACCATCCGGTCAAATCAGATGTTTTATTATATGGAAGAGGGGGAGGAGAAGTAGATGTAATTTTTTGGAGTAGTCTTGATAAAAAACATTTTTCCATATTTAATTTCAGCACTTGTTTGTTCAAACAGTCTGGCGCAATTACAATTTGAGGTGCCCATCACAGTATCCGATGGAGAAAGTGATCAGGTATTGACTATCGGTATACATCCGGATGGATCCGAAGCGAACAACGATCTGGATAGTTTTGCCCCTCCATCTCCCCCAGGGGGAATTTTTGATGCAGTTATAAAGGTTCCCTATCAAACCGAAAGATATTTTAAAAAAATACTGGACAATGAACTTACCCAAAAAACCTTTTATCTCGATAACCGGCCCGGCGGCGCTCAAACCGAAATAACATTGAACTGGGATAACGAGGAATTGTCGGATCGGTTTGAATTTTTAATTGACGACGGTACGGATTCCGATATAATAAACATGAAAGAGGTAAACAGCCACACCTATACACCCGCGGTACACCCTACATTCGGATCTATTTTACCCGTTACATTAACTCTGGATCCCGTGTTGGATTTGTTGCCTGCGCCGGAGCTTGTCAGTCCCCGTGATCGAGCGAGGGACGTCGGTATCAATCCGAGATTACGGTGGAATAGAGTGGATGAAGCGACTACATACCGTCTGCAGGCAGCAGAAGATAATGAATTTGATCATTTAGTTTTTACTGCCGATGATATCCCGGATACGTCGTATGTATTATCCGGTTTACATCATTCGACAACGTATTTCTGGCGGGCTGCAGCAAGCGGGGAGAACGGATACGGTGAGTGGTCGGAAGCTTTTTATTTCGAGACGATTGCCGAACCGGTTCATCCGACCGAATACATATATGTTCCGGCGGGAGATAATATACAGGTGGAGTTTGAAACGTACGGGTTGTTTTTCAGCGGAAACGTATCTGCCGGAGGTGAAGTTGCCGTTTCCGTCTACGATTCGGCGCCGTACGGAGGCAATCTCCCGGAAGGAGTACCGGGCATAAGCGACTTATATATAGAGATAACCGGTAATGTGGAGTTTAGCGGCGGAGTAATCGGTATTCCGATTTCCATGCTCCCCGCCGGATTCTCTCCCTCCGAATCGGTGTGGCTCAAACGGACTTTATCGGGGGACGATTGGAATAATATCGGCGGAGAAGTTGCGGACGGATTTTTGGTCAGCATGGTACCGTTCGATTCGTTCTCCGAGTTTGCGTTCGGTGAGGTTATATCGACTTCAGTCAACACAGATCAGAATCTACCTTCCGGGTATATGTTACATCAGAACTATCCCAAT
>PWTU01000042.1 GCA_003562775.1 Ignavibacteriales bacterium | reverse complement strand
GGTGGATATACCCACACCGTCTTTTCTGTTCGCAATCCATATTTTCTTAAACAGTCATAAACCGGTTTCGTATTAAATACGGTGCTGTTATCGGTATCATCGATAATGGTGAACCCGATTTTTTTCCGCCAGGATACATCAGTGTTTCCCGGATGGAGTTGCTGATAATATTTTGTACATATCGAGTAATTTCTGTTCTTCATATTCCCACATATAATATTCCTTGACTGCTGCTTTGCCCCGATTACCCATTGCGGATGCCTCATCAGCATGTTCCAGCAGCCATTCGATGGCTTGTGCAACTTTGTATATATTAAACGGATCGACGGTGATGCCGCATTTATGTTTATCAACGACTTCAACCCACGAAGGAAAATTTGATGCGACAACCGGCAATCCGGCAGCCATATACTCAAAAAGTTTAATGGCAATCGATTCAATATAATTTGCAGTCGGATGGGTAATAACTAAACCAATACGTGCTCGGGATGCCAGATTGAAGAGATCCTCCCGGTTCAACCATCCGAGATAATCGACGTAACGCCAACCGCTTAACTTTTGTGCTTCCCGGTATGTCTGTTCTAACTTAAATTTTCCTGCTATTTTCAGTGTTGCCTTCCTCTCTTGATTCACCAGCTCAACACTCTTTATCATTTCCATTATCCCCCGCTCCTCAGTAACATTGCCGAAAAAAACTATTGACGGAGGGTCATCGAGAGACATCTTACCATTCTGGATTGTCAAATCTGTATCTGTCGGATAATTTCTGATCAACACCACTTTGTTTTCCGGGAATCTATCCCCGATCGCGCTCCAGGCAATCGACAATCGGTCAAACATACGGGCTGCTACTAATTCTGTAAGATTAATAATCCATGCAACAGGTTTACGAACGATGGTTGACAGCCATTCCTTTTGCAAAATTTGCCGGGGTACGTGTTCGTGTATATCGTAAATGACTTTCTTTCCGTGTAGTTTTAATAACATTCCAACAGGTATCAACTCCGGATCGTGAAAATGATATATATCCCCCTTCTCCTTTATCGCTTGACGAAAAATTTTCCACAGTATTTTCGTCATCCTTCCAATTCGGTTTTTACTGTTTCCCACACCTCGTATAAGAACGCCGGCACGTTCTTCCACACCATCATAACACGCAATAATCACTACCCGGTATCCCTCTCTTTGCAGGGAAATACACTCCTTGTGAAAGATCCTCACATCAAATGGTGAATGTACCGACGTTAAGTGTACGACCGTTTTCATTATCCTGATGATTTTGTATTAAAATTGCGATAACTCTTTTGTCCCCGGGCAATCTCATCAGGAAGCGGTGATTCTTCATCAAGATCAAGGCATCGGAGCCGATTAGTATCAATTTGTTTGTACCGCAATCCTGATTCGGGACATATCATTATACCGTTCTCATCGGGATTACGAAGCGGATGACCGTGTCTGCTCATCCATCCTTTTTGTCGTGCGGGATTACCAAGCATAAGTGCATAATCAGGGACATCTTTTGTAATCACGGCTCCCGCCCCGATGAAACAATATCGTCCGAGAACTATTCCACACACGATGGTCGCATTTGCACCAACGGTGACTCCGCGTCGAATGAGTGTTTTCTCGTACAAACTTCTTCTTACGACCTGAGAACGGGGATTTGTCACATTGGTAAGTACACAACTCGGGCCAAGAAAAACATCATCTTCAATCTCTACTCCGGTATAAACTGATACATTATTCTGGATTTTAACATTGTTACCAATTTTCACATTATTTCCAACATTGACATTTTGCCCCATAATACACTTCGCTCCGATTTGTGCACCGGATTGAATATGGGAAAAATGCCAGATCTTTGTCCCTTTACCAATCGTGACATTATCGTCGACGACTGCATATTCGTTGACATAATATTCTTGCTCAGCCATAATTTTCTTTCTGTATAGTGTCAAACAAATCGTTTTTAAAAGATGGGTTTGAATCATCGACAGGGATATTTCTGATCCGGTGGACAAGATTGATCGAAGGTCGGGCATCGGCAATACCGAATCCCCGTCCGGCAAGTGTTTCTTTGTATAATTGAGTATGCAGGTCGGTAAAGCCGGAGCTGAATTCTACATTTTCCCCGTCAATAGTAATCAGTCGATATGTTCTTTGATCGTTTTCTTTGACGGCGGTCGGCAGGTCGTTCCAATCGATTGACAAAAACCAATCGACGTCTGCCCGTTCGAGTACCAATGAACCTGCAACCTTCGTATTTAATGATTCATACACCGAAACATCCTGAACATTCCCGAATAACCAGAGCAACATATCAAAAAAATGAATACCTATGTTGGTCATTATACCACCGGATCGTTGTGAATCCCCCTTCCAGGAATAATGATACCAATTACCGCGGGAGGTTGTATAAACCAGCTTTACCTTATACCTTTTCGAATCCGGTGAAGAATGAATTTTCTTTTTGAGCTCTATAATGGATGGATGCACTCGTAATTGTAAAACGGTAAATACTCTCGAATTGTATTCCGATTCGAGTTCTTCGAGCATATCGAGGTTCCAGGGATTAAGCACCAGCGGTTTTTCACAGATTGCATGCGCACCGATCCGCATTGCAAGTCGGATATGAGCATCGTGGAGATGATTCGGTGAACAGATGCTAACATAGTGGACCCGGTCATTCGAATTCATGCGGCGAAGTTTTTCTAAATGCCTGTCAAACCGTTCAAACTCCGTAAAATAGCTTGCATCGGGAAAGTAACTATCGAGTATTCCGACAGAATCATGAGGATCGACGACTGCCACAAGTTTATTACCGGTATCTTTAATTGCCTTCAGATGACGGGGAGCTATATACCCAGCAACACCGGTCAGTGCAAAGTTTTTTACCATATCAGATATTCTTATTAAATGCGTTTTTTAAACTTTCAAGTGAAAATTTGGGAATCCCAAACTTAATTATCCCTCCCCAGAAACCGGTCCCCCACGACAGATGAATTATTAAGAATATAACCGGTAACACCGGCAAATAGTGTAATCCTTTCTGAACTGCTGCGAAGATCGAAGCGGATACATTAAAAATAAAATATAAAAGAGGGATGATGAATGCAGCTGTTGTTGAAACCGGAATAAGCAATGCTGATATAATCAATCCAAGAACAAAAAGTGGTGCGGCAATTTGTCGCCATCGAAGCGAGTCGGGGTGCAATACGAGTGTTTTCACTCTCCAGAATCCATACCTGAAATATTGTTTCATTAATGAGTATAACGAACTTCGCACAAAATACCGGCACCGGATATCCGGTGACAACAATATCTTCCCACCTGCTTTCCGTAGCCGATAGTTAAGCTCATAATCCTGATTTACCACCATGTCTTCATTAAATCCGCCAACTTCTTCTATAGTTTTCTTATACCACGCACCGGGAAAAACCGTATCCACCCATCGCTTTTTATCACTGAACCGATAGAGTGCATCACCAACTCCGAATGGATTCGTTGCAGCGATTGCGATGGCTTTGCCGAGATAATTCGTACCGACTGCTTCGAGCACACCGCCGACATTAGCAGCACCGGTTTTCTGGAGCAACGACACGCAACGTGAGATAAAATCATTTTTAAATTGAGAATGAGCACTCATCCATATAAGAATCTCACCCTGTGCATTCTTTATACCGATATTCATTGCAACCGGCACGATGCGTTTTGGATTATCGATTAATTTTACATTTGAATGATTATTTTGGTATATTTTAACAATTTCACGTGAACGATCACTACTCATTCCATCTACAACGATAACCTCCATTCGGTCGGTTGGATATGTCTGATTGATCAATGAATCCAGACAATATTCTATATAATTTTCCTCATTATACATTGGAACAATAACCGAGACAAATGGATATTCCTGCATTTCCTGTTGAATATCTTTAACCATTAAACTAATTTCTTTATAGAATTTTTCATTACCAGGGCAAACAATTCACTTTCATACGTTTTAATACAATACACACACAAACCTGCACCTATCAATCCAGCTCCGATAAGGAGATATAATGATTCAATTACGAAACTCAGTCCAAGTACTCCCGCAAGAGGACTTACACATAAAATAAAATTTAGAAAATTTATCTCTGAAAAAGCTTTCGGCTGAACCATCAATAAAAATGTCGCCGCCAAACTACCAACGACTATCATCCCCCCGCACGTCGCCAATGCCGCTCCGAATCCACCCCACACAGGTACAAAAAATACATACATTAGCACATTAACAAATGTACCGATAATCAAAAAATATAATGAGTAAGGTCGTTTATAAACAGCGTTTAAATAACTCACACTAATCAGATAAAAGGAGTAAAATATCATACCCAGTAACAGAATCTGTGTTAATGGTACAGCAGTCAGATACTCTTCTTTAAAAATGATAATAAATATGTGATCTACAAAAATAAATAAAACAACTATGACAATTGTTATTAAAAATATCCAGCTCTTAATGAGCATCTGAATTTTCTTCCGTAGCTCAGATGAATCTTGCCGTCCATACATTATTGAAAATTCCGGAAGCATAACAACAGTTATCGGTTGAAAAAGCAACTTCAACATTGCGATAAACTGTACCGCGATAGCGAGAAGGCCGGCCTCAACTGTAGCTCCGGTGAACCCCAGCAGAATAAGCGACAAACTTATGATCAACACCTCAAACAGCCCCATCCCCATACGGGGAAATCCATACGACAACAATTCACTCCGGATATCCCGTCGTAAACGGGTCTGTCGAAATACCGGTATATTAGATCTCCAGATTATTACCACAATCAATAGAACAATAATACTTATACCGGTAGCAGAACCCAGCATTGCAGCAAATGCATTCTCATAAAAAATGAGAATTGCAAGCACACCTATTGTTAATTGCAGCATTTGTCCGCCAAGGACTGTCTGATTATACCGATGCAATAAGCCTTCAGCACGTAAAAAACTTGACAGTAGAAGTTGCCACATTAATGCAACAATAAATAGGGTTGCAGCAAACAATGGGAGCAACAACCCACCATTGAACGAAAATAGCCGCGGAATAAACGACAATCCACTAAGCCATAAACCGGTAACTATAGCCGAGGAGAGAACAATGATGAACACTGCATTTAATCTATAGTGTCCGACATCATGTGAGTGTTTGGCTCGCTCCATCGGAATATAACGGGTTACCGACACCGAAACCCCGAGCAATGCCATCGTCGCTACCAGCGTTCCCGTCCGCTTTGCAACAGAAAATGCCCCCCAATCACCCGGTGGTAACAACCACGTAAACACAACTACTATGATGAAACCGGTTATTGCAGTAAAGAACGTATATATATAAGTAGATACAATCTTCTTTCCTATGGAATCCTGATCATTGATCGGAGTAGAATCATTCAATGCTGAGTCTTCCTTTTTTGATCAGCAATAATACGCCAGCTTGCAATAATTAAACCAAAATGAAACCAAAGATACCGGTTATCATTTATATCCCCGCTTACCAATGCGGCAACGAAAGCAGCAACGGCACTAACTATCAGAATTGCTACAATCGTCTTATACTCATCATTCCACTTTGTTTCAGACCAAATATTTCGTGTTATTCTGGAAATTTGTCCGAAATGAATAATTAAAATCACCAAGCCTATTATACCGACCTCATACAAAACTTCGGCAAAAATATTATGTGGATACCATCGAAAATCACTAAAATGAAATAGCGATGCAAAACTACCGGTCCCATGCCCGAACAGAAAACTCCATAATGAATCAACCGAACCCGAAAATGCCATCGACCACATCATTAACCGCGCCCCGATTGTATCAAGCTCAGCACTTCCTGTTGCTTGTTGCAGGGCATCAGCTTGTAGTAATACTTCATACCGGACAGTAACAAAATCCGGTAAAATTAATAAAGCCGAAAACATCACAAGAATGAATCCACCGACATAAAATGCTATTGTTTTTAATTTCATATCCGATAAAAACAATGCAAAGACAAAAACAGCAGCCAGAGTACTAACAAGAGGACCCCGAGTATTTGTTACTATCAATGCTACAAGAAAATAACCGGATAAGACATAAAGAAATAGCTTTTCACGATTTGATTTCGCAAAATATGCTCCGACTAAAACTATTACAAAAGCAACCGAAAAAATTCGGGCGGAAGCAATGGGATTCGCTCCAAGTATCGTCATCCGGATGATCATATCCGAAAGATCTCCACCGAGAAAGCTCTGGAGGCCCTGATAAAACATTATCATCGCGAATACAAACGTACCAAATACCACAATAGTCAGAATCCGTTTGATATCTCCGTGATCCTTGATATATAGAATCGTCGATATAAAGAGAAGAATATTAAACACAAAGAAACTGGCCGCTTTATCAACACCATATGATGATGCTGATGTATATATAACTCCAATGAACAATGAAAATGAAAATAGAATAAGCGCCGGCAATAAAAACAGAAATGACGGCATTGTGTGAGTTTCGCGTCGTACCACCGTTATGAAGAGCAACAGTAAAATATATGCAGCAAGAAAAACAGTATAATCTATTGCCTGGAACAGTGCTATATTCTCATCTACCCACGGTTTCGTCACACCGATAAATACAAAGGCAATGAGTGGTATTTCCGGATAGTAGACCGTTACTATCAATACCACAAGTCCACCGATAACTATCAATGGTGAGACTGACGGATATAAAAAAAGAATACAACCGAGTACCACCACATAGATTATTCCCAAATACCACCATGGGATGAGGGCATTTCGGGGAGGTCTTAGAATATGAGTAGCTGATTCAGACATTGTATTTACTGAGAAAATTCCCTCGAGTTATATTTTCCTGAATGGATTTCTGAGAATTTTACCGATTTCTTCAATAGTTTTATATTTACCGGGATCCGTATCTCTAATAGAATGAATGCTATTGGTTGAAACAATATATCCTATAGAGACTATCAAGCTGACAATTCCCATAGCAAGGGTTATCAAAAGCCGCTTTGGCCGGGATTTTTCCTCGGCCGGCACTGCACGATCAAGAACAAGCACGGTCGGTGTGTCACGGAGTTCCTCGAGACGGGCTTCTTCCAAGAGTGGTGTTAGCATCTCAAATATTTTTTGTTGAATTACAAATTCCCGTGCTATTCTCAGCGATTCAATTGTTTGATCGGGAATATCGGCTAATTTCCGATTCAAAGCGTTTAACTCTAATTGAGCCCTCCGGTACAACGGATTATCATGGCCGACAACCTCCTGTACTACATCCCGCTCCAGCTCTTTTATAGTACGGGCTGCATAGATTTCTGCTATTCCTTTTATGCTCTGGTCGGCCTGATCGGGTAATACTATAATTCCGTGATCTGCCTGAAAATTTCTCACTCTTTCCTCTAGCTCGGCTAACTCGATTTTATTCTGTTCGAGGCGGCGCTCGATAAATTTACGTCGAGCCCGTGCCTCACTCACTCCCAGTTCGGTATTATGTTGGTGAAGTAATTCCACAAACCGATTCGCCATATCAGCAGCTCTGGCAGGATCTTTGTCATACACCCCAATTTCAAGTGCTCCTTCTTCGTCTATTTTGAATTCAATATTCGATCGGAGTTCCTCGAGCGCATCTTCAATCGAGTTGTTATCGATTTTATACACATCAAAAAGATTAAACTCATTAATGATTGTTTCCTGCAGCGTTCTGCTTTTGAGAATGGACATATAACTGAAAATTTCCTGGTGTCCAAGCAAGCCGGCTGGACCGCCAAGCCCAACCATTCGTGCAATGTTTCCCATTCCCATGAGTGTACCGGCTCCTTTATCCCGCGGAGGTAATACAAGAGAATTACTGTAGTACCATTTCGGAAGCATTAATGTAATACCGTACGTTATTAAAACAACAAGCAGAAAATTAATTGCAATAAACCATCGCCACTTTAAAAACAAATATATATAATCAAGCAAACCCTTTATCTCTTGTTTTTCGTCACTCATGCCGAAAATCCTCCTCAATCCGTTAAATTCTGAATTAAAAAGTAAAATGTTACCAGACCGGTAGTTATCTGCAATATATCCCGTGCAAATGCAAGATAGTAACCGGTATCACGGTCACGTTTGCGCGGCACCCATATCGAATCGCCCGGCTCCAAGCTCGTATCACGGGGCTTCATCCACTCTCTGGTACCCGCTTTAATTATCCGGATTCCTCTGCTCCTTGCTGCTTCCGATAAACCTCCCGCCCGCTCGACATAATCGTCGACGTCCCAGCCGGGTTGAATGTCGATATACCCCGGGTTTGCAACCTGCCCGAATACATATACCGTATTCGTACGTCTCGGTATTACAATTACATCTCCGTCCCGGAGTAATATATCCGCATCCGGATCATTTTCGAAGAAAAGCCGCCTGAAATCGACCG
Organism: Ignavibacteriales bacterium; assembly: GCA_003562775.1. Classification (GTDB taxonomy): domain Bacteria; phylum Bacteroidota; class Ignavibacteria; order T3Sed10-11; family T3Sed10-11; genus T3Sed10-11. Next base: position 555 of record PWTU01000042.1, on the reverse strand, counting down.
ACACAAAATCGCGCCTGATCGCCGCCTCGAAATTGAAATACTCACGCGCCTCCATATTCATACGACTGAGACGGAGATCGCTCAACCGCTGGTAATCGGGATTGCTTAACAATGGATCCCACTCTACATTACTATTCTGTCTGAATATTTTTGCTTCTGCAACGGCCGCATCCCGTGTGAAACCGCCGGCAGCTTCGATTACTGACGACAATGTCGTGGAACCGTCAATGATCGGAAAAGCACCTGCATAGTGTACTTCTCCTCTCACAAAAACCGTATGCTCGCGACGAACTTCGGGACGTTCCCATACAAATACACGATCGTTTTTCTGCAATACAAAATTATTGCTGCCGTTGAGAACATCATTTCCGTTTACAACTATCCGCTGATAATTGTTATCTTCGTCGCCAAAACGTACTATCTCAATAGAGTCTCGGATTGCATTTTCAGTGAACCCCTGCGCTATTTCAAGAAGAACGTTTATGCTGTCCCCGGGATGATACTCGAAACGACCGGGCAACCGTACTCCACCGTAGACGCTTACTGCGTTTGATC
>PWTU01000340.1 GCA_003562775.1 Ignavibacteriales bacterium | reverse complement strand
GGGCAATCCCGCGATGTCGAACAGCTTGTCGCAATAAAATCAAAAGACCTTTCTTATCCCTATAGCTACCTTGAGATTGCCCAAATCTATAACAAAGCCGGAAAGAAAGAATTAGCGCTGGAATGGGCGGAGAAGGGAGTGCGGGCGTTTCCCAAACACCGGGACGATCGCTTGCATGAATTTCTTGCAAACGAGTATCACAAACGCAAGCGGCATAAAGAGGCGATGGATCTCATCTGGCATTTATTTACGGACAGCCCTCATTTGGAATCATTTAAGCAATTGAAAAAACATGCAGGGAAAGCCGGCGGCGCAGGTTCATGGCGAGAATGGAGAGAGAAAGCGCTCCTGCACATCAGAGAAATAGCGGAAAAGGAGAAGCGACGAGCTAAGAAGACATGGTATTCATATCCGATGAATAGTTCGGAACTTGTGAGAATCTTCCTCTGGGAGAAAAACGTCGAGCAAGCGTGGCAGGAAGCGAAGGAAGGCGGCTGCAGTGAGGGGCTGTGGCTCGAGCTTGCCCGCCTGAGGAAAAAGGATCACCCCGAAGATGCCATTCCGGTCTATCGGAAATTCGTTGAACCGACGATCGAGCAGAAGAACGATCATGCGTATCGCGAAGCAGTGACAATGCTGAAGAAAGTGAAGCAGCTTATGCACCGATTGGATAAAAAGGAGGAATGGAGAAAGTATCTCGAAGAGATAAAAACGACTCACAAGAGAAAGCGGAACTTTATGGCAATGCTGAACCGGATTGACACATAACAATTGACACATAACAAATATCAAATAGCGAATAGCAGAAAACAGATTTGATAAGTTACCAAAAGACTTGGCAAAAATATCATCTGCCGGTATTGAAATACTCCTCGATTGATTACTTAATTTGCGGTATAAGATTTATGATCGTACAAAATACAACTCAATCATTAAAAACTGTGTTCGGATAACAGCCATAATTGCCGGTTTCAATATGTCAAAGAAGAATGTCAAACGATTTAAAAAGCGGTAATAAAAGTCTCTTTTCTTGACAATTATCACCGGTGTTGCTATTATAATGTAAGCTTGTTCCAACCTTCCCCGGAACGAGAGAATTTTCGGCAGCGGGGGTCGGAGGTAACGATTATATTTAATAAAACCCAATCCGTCACGAAAGGTATAATCATGCCACTCAATTGTTTTTATCTCTTGCTTGCTTTCATATTAATGATGTGTCCTGCACTCAATGCACAGGAAACAGGTACTGTAACCGACATAGACGGCAATGTGTACCAGACAATAAAGATCGGTGACCAATGGTGGATGGCAGAGAATTTACGTGTAACAAGATACCGTAATGGCGATGCCATACCCACCGGTTTGGATGTCCACGCCTGGCAAATCACCACATCCGGCGCTTATGCCGTTTATCCACATGATGATATAGATGGAATATATTCGGATGCAGAGATGCTCGAAGCTTACGGTGCTCTTTATAACTGGTACGCAGTAGATGATCCGCGCGGCTTATGTCCCGAAGGATGGCGGGTTCCGAGCGATGGTGAATGGACAACTCTGGAAAATTATCTGGTCAGGTGGAATGTTGCCGGAGGAAAGATGAAATCTACCCGCACTCAGCCAGACCCTCATCCAAGATGGGACAGCCCAAACACGGGCGCAACCAACGAAAGCGGCTTCTCAGGATTCCCGGGCGGTACCCGCGGTGGCTTTGGTACTTACTACGGCATCGGCAGATCGGGTGTCTGGTGGAGTTCTACCGAAAGTGATTCTGATAATGTCCGATCCCGATTTATGCAGTACCGCACCGGCAATCTAAGCAGAAGCATCAATCAAAAGCTGGATGCTCCTTCTGTTCGTTGTCTCAGGGATGAATAGTTGACTATTTGAGGGAGTATGACGGCACTGTCTATGGAATTTTTCCCCTAATAATCTTATATTTCTGCTATACAACGCGTTTCAGAGACATAACAGCTCACCCAAAATGTCTCCCTCAAACGATGACAATCTCAGCGGGGCAGAGTAAATATAACCATTACAATAGTACTGCCTCTGATTTCTGAAAGGAGTAGTCATGTCAACACACCGAATATTTATACTATCTATCTTCACTCTCATTTTCACAATTACCCTAACAGCACAAAACACACCGTTACAAGTCTACGTTCACGATAACTACACCGACCATCCATTGGAGTCCGTACTGGTCAGTGTGTTACTGAATGGCGTAGTGATCGATTCTGCATATACCGATGTAAACGGTATAGCAACATTAAGCGGGGTCACGAGCGTGAGAGAACCGGTTGGATTACCAACCTCCATTACACTTAGCCATAATTACCCGAATCCGTTCAGAGACGACACGAAAGTGGAGATCGGTATCCCCGAAGCACAGACGATTACCGCGACTGTGTACAATATCCTCGGTCAACGTGTGGCATCGGAGCAGTTGCCGGTAGCGGGTGGATACTATACACTCAATCTGTCGCTGGGTCATCTTCCGACCGGTGTATACTTTTTAAGGATTGACGGAAGAGAATCGCAGGCAATTAAATTATTGAAAATGGGAAGGGGCGTTCATCCGTCCGGCCCTGTGTTTTCGATCTCCGGGAGCAGGTTCCCCGGCGGAGCGACAATCGGTAAATCATCGGGAGATGAATATACCGTACGTGCAGTGAAAGACCGGTATGATGTCTATGAAACAGTATTAGAGCAACCGCTAACGAGCGGAGTTGCCGTTCCTCTTGCACGTAACAACATTGTAGAGTTCGTCGTGGTGGATGGAGATAACAATCCTGTCACGAAACAGTTAGAGATAAAGATGCACGACTATCAAACGACTATAACGACACCTCACACATTGACTTTGAAGTCCGGTGTATACAGAGCGTTGGGTGAAGTCGAGGAGGGTATTTCATTGGAACGCACGGTAGAGATCCCGTCGGTTGATACGACTGTTGTTTTGTCATTTGAGGAATCCGGTGTAAAGCTCGAGGGCGCACCGGATGCGCCTGCTATAGATGCAACAAATAACTTATATATTCCGATCGTATATCCCGAGGACGCGATAAGCGTAGATCCCGATTTACAAAATAACAGACGGGTGCTCCGTACTGAAATAGAGGTTTTACTCGATCCCGATGTCACGGTTGCGGAGGTTAACGATTTTCTTGATAAATATAATGCCCAAATAGTGAGTATGCTTGAAGGAAATACGATTTTTATTATCAGAGTTCCCGATCCCGGAGACGTTGCATCGCTCAATCAATTAATTGCTGATATTGAGAATGAGGACATTGTATTTTTCGCATTAAAATCGATCATTGTAAGAGATCCTGAACCTGTATATGACCCTACCTCTCCTAATGATCTTCAAAAGATACCGGACCATATCCATAACTTAGTTTATGATAGAATAGATCATCACCTTGCAATACGTGCTCATGCTGCTTGGAACCTTCGGGGTGCCATAACAACGATGGTAGATATTCGTCCTTGGATTGTTATCGCGGATTTGTTCGGTGATGGTGCTCCCGGCACAGGGTATAACGCATCATTCAGGCACACCGATTTTGCCACCGGTGAGGTAGATTTGCATGGGTACCATGTACTTGGTATTATTAGTGGGATGTATGATAGGGTGGGTAGTTTAACAGATGAACAGAACCATGTAGTAGGAATGTTTCCCGAGTGGCTTAGAGTTCGTGCGGTGGATTTGAAACAAGCCGATGCAAATACCTGGCCCCGTAGGTATAATTTGATGATTAAAAGAATGAACGATATTATTTTGTACCAACCTACTGCACGGATAATAGTAAATACATCCCTCGGTGATACTGAGTTATTGATGGAAAATGCTCGCTCCTGGATTATTAAGGTACGGGGTATTATCAATCTTCGCACTGTTGGTGCTGATTTAGAGAACCGTTTTATTCATTTCACTGCTGCGGGAAATAAAATACCTGGTCAAGATATACCCAATTTGGCCATAGAGGACAGTCCTTTTGCTTATGCTGCTTTCGGTGATGTAACATTACTTGGATTGAGTATCCCCAACCTTACAAATATCTTTGCTGTTGAAAATCGTGTAAACACCTTACATGATGCTCAACAATCGCAACGCCCGGTGCCGGGTTGTGCAAGTGTAGGTTCCTGTATGGGGGGAAATCTGTCTGCCATCGGTAATCGTGTTTGGTCTTTTGGGGATTGTCTCTTCTGGGATGAGGACAGGTGCATTGTGCACCGTTCTGATCCTCATACTACCTTTGCATCAGGCACCTCAATGGCTACACCTCAAGCGGCGGGAGTCGCGGCGTTTGTCTGGGCAGTGAATCCGGATTTATCGGTATCAGAAGTAATGGATATTATCCGTATAACGGCCGTTCCGGACACAACAACATCAACACCGGGCTTTAATTGTAACACGGTGCAGCCTCAACCCGTTGTCGATGCATACGCTGCGGTTCTTTTAGCGGGTGGATCCGACGCCCGCCGCGCATTGCTCGATGTAAATGGTAACGGTACTTTCGATCATAATGATATTGAAGAATTTCTTGAGGTTTATTTAGATACCTTAATAGCCGGTACACTTGATTATTCCCGTTTTGATCTGAACGGTGATGGTTTTACGGGAGGAAATAGAAAAGATCGTTTTGATCTTACTATGGATGGTGAATATTCTGTTGTGGAGCAAAATATCGAAGGAATGCTTATTCCGTTTGATGAAAACGAACTCACCGACATGGAAATACTATGTTACTACGCTTATTCGGATTTATACCAGGGCAATGCAGACAGGCGCAGAGAATTATTGGATGGACTATGTCCTATCACCGATATTGACGGGAATATTTACAGAGTAGTCGTTATCGGCGACCAATGGTGGATGGCAGAAAATCTCAAAACGACAAGATACCATAACGGAGATCCTATACCACATCTATATAATAATAGAGATTGGGAAAACACCACTGAAGGTGCTTATTCGATTTACGATCATAATCATTTAAATGCCGCCGGTCTTAATTCCGACGAGGAAGTGGTTGATGCATACGGCAAGCTCTATAACTGGTATGCTGTGAATGATCCGCGTGGTTTATGTCCAGAGGGATGGCGTGTACCGAGTGATGAAGACTGGATGCAGCTTGAAATGTATTTAGGTATGTCAATAGAAGATGCGGATTCTATGTGGATAATCAGAGGAACTGATGAGGGGGGGAAACTGAAATCGACTCGGACCTGGCCAAGCCCTCATCCACATTGGTTTAGTCCGAATGAAGGTGCCACCGATGAATACGGATGGTCGGGGCTGCCGGGGGGATGGCGTGACTTTATGGGAAATTATGGCAATCTTGTATTCCTGGGTGGTTTTTGGACAACTACTCTAACCCAAATCCACCACGAGATATTTGCCTTGATTCGCCAACTTGATTCGGACATCAGTTGTATCGGTAGAATGAGATATATCAAAACCAATGGTTTTTCCGTCCGTTGTATCAGGGATGACTAAGGAATATTAGTTTAATATTAAAGATAAAAACAAAGGTATATTTATGAAATACTTACTTATTTTAGTTCCCATAGCATTCCTATTACTACTATCAGGTTGTGACGAAGACAATCCAGTCGCAGCGGAGGAAAACCAAGCACTGGAGATACAGAGCATAACATACTGTCAAGACAACGCAGTTCTCGTGGAAGGATGCAAAGGGTTTTAATCGGACTATGGTAGAATTGAAATCACACGATGATCGTAACGAAACATCGTTTTACGAGAGTTTTAATCGGACTATGGTAGAATTGAAATATGGAACCGGGAACTGAGCGCATCCCGAACGTGCTGTTTTAATCGGACTATGGTAGAATTGTCCCGACTTTCTTTTTTATATTTTTTGATAGAATTGTCGGGATAATCGGACTATGGTAGAATTGAAATCAAAATGTTTACGTCGCTAATTATAGACTCGTAGATTCGTTTTAATCGGACTATGGTAGAATTGTCCCGACTTTCTTTATTATATTTTTAATAGAATTGTCGGGATAATCGGACTATGGTAGAATTGTCCCGACTTTCTTTATTATATTTTTGATAGAATTGTCGGGATAATCGGACTATGGTAGAATTGAGATGTTATAGTGAGAAGCGAAAGTTCTTTTATTTATCTCTTTCCCGTTTTAATGGACCGTGATAAGTGTCGCTCTTTTCTTGACATTTATCACCGGGTTGGCTATTATGTTTGTACTCATTCTCGTTCCAACCTTCCCCGGAACGAGAATGATTTCGGCAGAGGGGTCAGAGATACGTGATATATATAATAAAGCCCAATCCGTCACGAAAGGAACAGTTATGTCAGCAAATCGGATCATTCTTATACTTTCCACAACATTATTGCTTTTTAACATAATAAAAACACAGGAAACAGGCACCGTAACCGACATCGACGGTAACGTTTACCAAACAGTAAAAATAGGCGAACAATGGTGGACGGCAGAAAATCTTCGCACAACAAAGTACCGCAATGGTGATGCTATACCTACAAACCTCGATAATACCCAATGGGAAAACACCACTTCAGGTGCATATGCAATTTACCCTCATACTGAAGTCGATGGAATAAGTTCTGATGAAGAAATGATCGATGCATACGGAAAACTATATAATTGGTATGCGGTCATTGATTCTCGTGGTTTATGTCCTGAAGGATGGATTGTTCCAGATGATGACGAGTGGAACCGACTGGGAATATATCTGGGGCTATCCCTGGAAGAAGCAGAAAAGTTTGGCTGGCGCGGGAATGATGAAGGCGGTAAAATGAAATCTACCAGAGTTGAAGCGGATCCACATCCGCGATGGAACAGTCCAAATACGGGTGCTACAAATGAAAGTGGTTTTAAAGGCCTTCCCGGCGGCAGACGAGCAGCCACCGGTTCTTTTTCATTGTTAGAAGACTTTGGCGAATGGTGGAGTACGACGGAGTATGATGAAAGATATTCCTGGTATCATTTGCTTACCAATGATCGCAGCAGTGCGGGGAGGGGGATTGCACTCAAACCAATTGGTTTTTCCGTCCGTTGTATATCGAAAAACGCTACCTCATCCCATAGAACTATCAACGATGTACCGGTTGAATTCGTATTAAAACAAAACTATCCGAATCCGTTTAATTCATCAACTATCATAAAATACGGATTGCCGGAAAAATCGTATATTCAATTGGAAGTTTACGATAGATTAGGAAGATTAGTTATCCGTCTTGCGAATGAATATAAAGAAGCGGGATATCATGAGGTTACCTTCGACGCCTCTCACCTCCCCAGCGGCGTGTACATCTACCGCTTGCAGACAGGTGAGTATGTGGAGAGCAGGAAGATGTTATACCTCAAATAAGAGAAAGTCGTGGGGGTTTTAAAAAAGTGAGGATGTATATAAGAAGTACTTAACATTATTCAGTACAATAAGCTTGTTAATTACTTCAACCGATAAAGAAATGGTTAAGTACACATGCAGGAGTCAGGTTAAAATAGCTATGACGGATATTCAATTGCAATAACCGACATGTCGTCCTGCGGATCTCCGTTTGTCCACCTCTCGCCCAGCAGTTCAAGTGCACGAACACTTTCATTTAGCGGTTCAGTGCGTGTTTTCACTATTGCCTCTCTGATACGCTCAATACCAAGCTGTTCCTCTTCATTCGAAAAAGCTTCACTTAACCCGTCGGTATAAGAAAATAACCGGTCGCCGGGTTTGAGTTCAATCTCTACTTCGATGAAATCGATTTGTTCCATCACTCCGATTGGGGGATCATTTGCATAGAGGATTTCGATTGATCCGTCGGCTTTGGCCAATATAAGCGGGGGATGGCCGGCTATGATGCAGCGTGCCTTTTTTGAACGTTCGTCGATGAGTGCATAAAACATTGTAAAATACTGTGGCGCATCGAGATCAAGTTGAAATCGTTGGTTGAGAAGTCCGGCAACCTCCGGTGGTGATGCTGCCTGTTTATTTGCGGAATTCCTATCGAATAATATCGATTGATCCGTCAATGATGACAGCGTATGTGCAAGTGTAAAAGAAAGTAATGAAGCAGGAACTCCATGTCCGCTTACATCTAATAAATATACTGCTATTGTCGATTCGTTTAGTCGCAGGACATTTAATGTATCACCGCCTAATTCTCTGGATGGACGATAACTCCATGCAATTTTTAACTCCGATATATCCGGAATGGCTTCAGGTAATAGACTTTGTTGAATACGTGCGGCGGCTTCAAGATCGCGCTGCATATCGCGATATGCTGCAGCTAACTTTTCTTCGGCGACCCGGCGTTCGATAACTGCAAATATTTTTTACCGCAACTTGACAAAATTATAAAAAAGCGGTATAGTGGTTTATGGCATATTTATCGAATTACCACGATGACTGAGGATGGTCGGCGCGACAACGTGCTATCGGCTGCCGGAACTCAGCTCACCTCTTAGTAATTCTTCGATTTAACCTTAATTTAAATTATACTCGTCCCTGAACAATATATGCAAACTTATAGATCAACCTGAATATGGCAACAATCGAAATTGATGGAAGAACATTCGAAGTCGACGGAGACGGTTTTCTCAGCACTCCCGAAATATGGAATGATGAAGTAGCCCTGCTTTTTGCGAAGTATGACGGCATCGAAGAATTGAATGAAAAGCATTGGGCTATTGTAAAATTTATCAGAAAACATTATGAGGAAAAGGGAAATGCGCCGATGATACGGAGTATTTGCAGGGAGACCGGTATAAAATTGCGTGAAATATACGAATTGTTTCCCCTCGGGCCGGCCCGTGGTGCATGCAGGGTTGCCGGTCTGCCCAAACCCGACGGGTGTGTCTGATTTCTTTAATTATGAACTGGTACCTGGTTATAACTTATTTTTCATTAGTAGTTTGTATAACAGGGTGTCTGTATCATTTTATACAAATTATTAAATCCGGTAAGCCGCAGGATTTCTCTAAATCTGCAGGGAGTGCG
>PWTU01000172.1 GCA_003562775.1 Ignavibacteriales bacterium | reverse complement strand
GTCCGTGTCCGGCGCTGGTTCAAACGTGTTGATAAGTGCCTGTACCTGGAGGACTAATTTCTTCTTTTCGTATCGCGGTGCGAATATCGAACCGTCGATCATATAAATTCTTTCAGTCTCTTCATCAAAGAAGGTATAGTTGATAAATGGTCCGCCGCCGCTGAAATCGCTGAACCGCCACAGGCCTCTCACTTTCAGGCCGTAGCGATCCTTAAAATTAATTTCCTGGAGTTCGTGGTATTCGGGAGCGATCCGTACGTATGCTTTATCATCCACCGTCCGGTAAAACTGCTGCGTCAGTTTATCGCGCGTCTCACGGATGAATTGCGGAGTAATCTGGTGCGGTTCAGCATCTTCTATCCAGTGAATAAAAACCCATCGTTCCATGTCCGGAGGCGTAGCGCGCCGGAGCCAGACAAAATTTTGCTCGGGACTGTTGATCGCGAGATAATAATCGTGCTGAACGAACATTGTCCATTGATAATCTTCAAGGAATTTTTCGCTCAGCTCCGCTTTGGCATATCGCCGTTCACGGGTAACATTTTCTATCTCCCGGCGAAGCGTAAAATTATGGAAATGATAAAATAGCCGGTCGGCGTGATGTATAATATTGTTATAAATTGCATCCAGGGTAGGACCGGTCAGATACATAATCATCTGTCCTCTCGCATTACTATGATACCTGTTTATCATAAATTCCTCTTCCGCCATCACGATTTCCTGTACCCTTTCACTGAGTGCGGCATTCATATATTGAGCGGTCGTGCCCGTGCCGTCGAGTGGAGCAACTATCAATACGTTCTTTTGTCGACGGTAGCGTGAGAAATTCTGGATATCTTCGCGGTATAACGTAAAGAGCCGCTCCGGTTGCGGTGTTTCTATTTCCCGACCGAGTGCCTCCTGCAGTACCGGCTCAAGAATGACAAAATCGCTTGAGTCCGCAAACACGATAATTTCATACATATCTCCTTCGGCACGCAACTGAACGTCGCCCCAATCAATCATCTTGACTGCGACATACGCGACGATGGCAACTACAATGATAAAAATTAACGGTGTAAAACGGTTCTGCTCGCTCTTCATTTTTCTTTGTCTCATCTTCAAACCTCCTCCGGCAATCTGTTCATTTTTGAATACATTATAATTTTAACAATTCTTTTCAGGTAAAAGTTACCGAATCATATAGACATCGATGTGCGGTAAAAATAATGCGTATCCGATCCAGAGAACGGTTGATACGCTTACCGGTATGGCAATGTTGTCAAGAAAACCGGATGCCGCTTCTGCGACTGTTCCAACCGCCGCCGCAATGAACCCGATCATATATTCCGCTATTTCATAATTATACTTGGGCGTTGCCAGCACAACAATGCATGCGGCGATAAAAAAAGCGAGACTCCCTTCGAGGGATTTACCGAAAAATTTTCGTTGACCGTAAAGTTTCCCGAAGATCGCGGCGGCGCCGTCTGCAAATGTCAATGTCACCAATCCGATAATAGCAATTAATTTTGGAAAGATGACAATACAAGTTGTGGCGGATATTAACACGAATGTCGCTCCGTTAAGCCGCATATTGTTTTGATCCCGCTCGCTTGTCCGGAGCAAAAATCCGAAAAATGTATTAAACAATTTTGCAGTCGGTTGATGATAAAACCTCGCTATATCGAGAATTATTAACGCGGCGGTGAGTGGTAGTAAAATCGCGAGCGCAGTCGGTTTCGATATAAAATAATATATTACCGGAATTGCAAGATTAGTTAAATGAAAAAGTTTTCTCGGAATTTCCGCCCTGAACGAGGGGTTTTGTACATCCTGCATATTTTATTTTCTATTTCTTCGTTTTTCAGTATTCTTTTTGTTTTTTGTCTTCCCCTCGTTGTTTTCGGCTTTTATGCCGTCACCTTTCGGTGAGCTCTGCTGCTCCGAAGAGTTCCGGCTATTGCCGTCGGAACCTGCATTTGTCTCTTTCGAATTCTCCTGAGTCTTTTTCTTCGAATGCTTGCGAAGTTTTTCCACTGCTTTCTCGAGCGCTTCTTTCTCCGCTTCTTCGCCGTTCTTTTTGGTTTTGACCGGGGGCAGCTCTTCACCCCGTACGATCGCATCGATCTCCGATGCATCGAGTATTTCGCGTTCGAGCAGTACATTGGAAAGCCGGTGCAGTACTTCGATATTTTCCCGGAGTATTTTCTCTGCGCGTTTTTCGGCTTTGAGTATGATAGATCTGACCTCTTTATCGATTTCGATTGCGGTTTGTTCGCTGAAGCTCCTGCCCTGCGACATCTGTCGCCCGATAAATATCTCTTCGCTGTTCTGACCGTAATTTAACGGGCCGAGTTTTTCACTCATACCCCATTCGCACACCATTTTCCTCGCAAGCTGTGTCGATCTTTCGATGTCGTTCGATGCTCCGGTGGTATATTTATTGAATACTATTTTTTCCGCAACACGGCCGCCGAGTGCATACGTAATCATCGCCTCGAGATATTCACGTGGATACGTGTGTTTTTCATCAATCGGTAAATAAGTGGTGACGCCGAGCGCTCTGCCGCGCGGGATTATGGTAACTTTGTGAACAGGATCCGCTTCCGGGATCATGCGGGCGACGAGAACATGACCTATTTCGTGATAGGCAGTCGTCTTCTTTTCTTCGTCGGATATAATCAAGCTTTTCCGCTCGGTACCCATCATCACCTTGTCTTTTGCGTCTTCGAAATCGAGCATCGTAACGACGTTACTGTTTCTGCGGGCTGCGAGCAATGCCGCTTCGTTAACGAGGTTGGCCAGTTCGGCACCGGCAAGTCCGGGAGTTCCTTTTGCAAGCGTTTCGAGATTGACGTCCTCCGCAAGCGGTATATTTCGGGTATGGACGCGAAGTATTCCCTCGCGACCTTTCACATCGGGTCGATCTACTACAACCTGTCTGTCGAATCTGCCCGGTCTTAGGAGCGCCGGATCGAGTACGTCGGGGCGGTTTGTTGCAGCGATAATGATGACACCGAGGTTTTGCTCAAAACCGTCCATTTCGACAAGAAGCTGATTAAGTGTTTGTTCACGCTCATCGTGGCCGCCGCCTAATCCTGCACCTCGCTGTCTGCCGACCGCATCGATCTCGTCTATAAACACTATACATGGAGCGTTCTTTTTAGCGTTTTCGAAGAGGTCCCGAACACGGCTCGCTCCAACCCCGACAAACATCTCGACGAAGTCCGCTCCGCTAATGGAGAAAAATGGGACACCTGCTTCGCCCGCAACCGCTCGTGCAAGAAGCGTTTTACCGGTTCCCGGGGGACCGAGTAAAAGTACGCCACGTGGTATTTTACCTCCAAGCCGCTGGAATTTCCCCGGATCGCGAAGGAAGTCGATTATTTCGTATAATTCAACTTTTGCCTCTTCAGCGCCGGCAACGTCGTTAAAGGTCAGTTTCGGTGCTCCTTCGTTCATCATTTTTGCATTGCTTTTACCGAAGGAGAATAATCCGCGCGGTCCTCCGGCGCCGCCGCTTTGCATGCGTCTCATTATAATAATCCAGATAGCGATCAGCAGTATCCAGGGTAATGCCGAGAGCAATGCGGTGAGCCAGGCGCGATCTTCTTTCACAATGCTAAAATCGATGTTGCGTCTCACCCATTCATCGATGATGGTATCGTCGATGTTGGTGTAGGGGAGAGTGACAACGAATTTATCCCCAACCACCCGTGTTCCGGCGGGTGTTGCCATTTCTTCGGAAGAACGGAGAGTGCCGTGAAAATCAAAGTCGTTTGAGCCGGTTTTTTTGATCGTCGCACTCTTTATTTTATTCTCGTTTAACAGAGTGAGATATTGATTAAAGGTGATTTTGTGGCGACCGGCGTCATTGTCGCGGAACAAAGACATAATCACAAACACCGCAATGATGATCAACGACCAGCTAAGAACGACCCGCAGAACCCGCTTCCAGTTGAAATCTTCAGGTTCTTTTTTATCTTTTTCGTCCCGTTTATCTTTATCTTTTTTATCTTTATTATTAAACGGTGAATTAAAGAAATTCTTCGATCCGTCGTTTTTATTATAAAATTTATAGGGTAATTGATTGTTCAATGTATTTCTCCTTTCAATCCTCTCCGGTAGTTGAAGCATTTCCGTCAGATGACGGATCAAGTACATAAATAGATCTTAAATTACGCCACTTTTGAGCATAATCAAGTCCATATCCGATAACAAACTCTGTCGGAATCTCGAAGCCAACATAATCAATGGGAAAATCTACTTTGGCTACTTCTTTTTTGTATAACAGAGTAACAACGCTGAATGACCGCGGGTTCTGTTGCATAATAAGATTGCGAATGTATGCAATGGAAAGTCCCGAATCCACAACATCTTCGACTATAACGATGTCGCGTTCTTCGACCTCACAGTTTAAATCTTTTAACATCCTTACATCGCCGCTGCTTATTTTTGCATCGCCGTAGCTGCTAAGTTTGAAAAAATCTATTTCGCAATCGATGGTAATCTCGCGGATTAAATCCGACATAAAAATAAACGATCCGTTTAAGATGCCGATAAATATAGGCACACGGTCGTGAAAATCCCGATTCAATTCATCTGCAAGTTCCGATATCCGTTTCCGGATTTCCTCCTCGGTGATAAAAAGTTTAAAAGTCTCATTGTTGTTAATAACGATACTATCTTTTCGCATATGGTAAATACTCTATTTTTAATATAAGCTGTGTATTTTCCGTGACTTTGAATCTCTCATCGAGTTGTAATCCGCATACCCACACAATGGCATCCTGGGTCGTGAGTAACGGAATACGATGTTTATACGACCGCGGTATTTTCGCGTCGACAAATATGTCGCTTAATTTTTTCTCTGTTTGCATTCCCAACGGCTGCATCCGGTCGCCTTGACGCCGGCTGCGGAGCAGTAACGGTTTTGTTATCTTGCCGGCGTCGATATATTCTACGTTCCTGTTTCTATCATACCGTACTTGATCCCGCGATACAAACGTGCTTTTAAAAGTAAAATCTTTAAAGCGATATTCTTCGTTCAATTCGATAAATACCTCAAAATTATCGGGGTCAGTATTTTTCAGGAAACGAATACCCGATGATTCGCTGTCTACCCGGTGATCCGGCGATATCATCACCGAAGCTCCTGCCGGCGAATCGATTAAACTCCGGATTCTTTGAGTAATCTCAAACGACACGGGATGCCCGGCAGCTTTAAGAGCCGTATCGCGAATTACATAACGTGCGATTACGGGATGAAGCGATTTCAGCGCCGGCTTTTCGATGAAATATTCACCATCTCCGGTTTTCTTAACCATACCGGCGCTTTGTTTTTGCGCTTCCAGGCAAACAAAGTCATCAATCGCGCGAACGATTTCACTTGTTCGATTAATTGATGCGCTTACGTTTTCCCGTAATTTCTCGTGAATTAGCGGGAATACCTCGTTCCTGACAATGTTTCTTGCATACCGGTCTGATAGATTTGATGAATCTATCCGGAACGGTACGCCCTCCGTTCGGGCAAAGTGTTCAATCTCTTTCCGCGGAATATCAATAAGCGGCCTGATTATCGAATCACGCTTTGGAGGTATTCCGGCAAGACCCTCGGGTCCTGCGCCGCGCACAAGGTTAAGAAAAACCGTCTCGGCGTTATCGTCGGCGGTATGACCGGTTGCAATCAGGTCAAATCCGTGTGTTTGTTGTAATTCTTCAAAGAACGAGTATCGGATATTTCGCGCCCGTTCCTGAAATGAGGCCGTTTTATATTCCTCCTGCTCGTCGGTTTTGACTTTTTTTACAAAAACCGGCAATCCTTTTTCAGCCGCAAAACTGCATACCAACCGCTCATCGCCGTCCGACTCGTCACCCCGTAATCCGTAATTTACATGCGCAACAGCCAGGGCTAAATTATATTCTTTTTTCATTGATACGAGTATTTCAAACAATGCCATAGAATCGACGCCGCCGCTGACGGCTGCAATTATCTTTGCATTGTTCCCGAAAAGTTTTTCCCTGGCGACACACTCTTTAATAACCCGGAAAATGTCATAGCTATTTTTACGCATACGACGGTAATATTATTATATCATAGTAATATAGAGAATAATGGGTAGATATTCAATAAACGGAAATAAATCCGGCATATTTTTTGTTGGAATTGCATGAAAAACCGTATTTTTGTATATTAAATATCTTTAATTTTGTTGTTTATGGGCAGAGTGTCCATTCCAGAAATAACAGGGGTCCCGCGGTCATAAACACGTCTTGATTGCGGGGTGTTCTATAGACAATGTCACAATTGTGGAGGGCAGGTTTCATTGAACGCTCTTGGTATACAGTTAGCAGTCGAACTCTTCGATTGTGATGAGAATATTCTGAACGATCAAAGACTACTCGAACAATCTCTTGTTGAAGCGGCTACAAATGCCGGCGCTACGGTTGTTGATAGCGTATTCCATCAATTTAATCCACACGGGATAAGCGGTGCAGTCATAATTGCCGAGTCGCACGTTGCCATTCATACGTGGCCCGAGTACTGCTATGCTGCGCTTGATATTTTTACCTGCGGGAACGACATCGAGCCGGAAAATATAGCGGAAGAGGTGAAATATGTTCTCGGTGCAGACCGGATGCACGTGTCACGTATCCTGCGGGGTGTTACCGTCGGGGAACAGGAACGCAGCTACGCACAAACACCTACGTAACTGACATGCGAGGATCAATCAGGTATGAGGGTGAATCCGTCTACATTGAAGAGGTTGGCCCGGAACATACGACCGTTCGATATGAATTAAAAAAGGTGCTGCACAGCAGGCAGACTCCCTACCAGCGTGTTGAGGTTGCCGACTCGTACGATTACGGCAGAATGCTGATACTCGACGGCTGTGTGAATGTATGTGAGCGGGATGAAGCAAATTATCATGAGATGATCGCTCATGTGCCGTCGTTGATGCATCCGCACCCCGCGTCGGTTCTCGTGGTCGGGGGCGGTGACGGAGGTACGGTGCGGGAATTGTTAAAACACGACTGCATCCGGCGCATCGATCTTGCTGAAATAGACGCCGAGGTAATTGCTGCCTGCAAACGTTATTTTCCTTCACTCGCATCAAGTTTCGACGACCCGCGTGTACATGTATATAATGAAGACGGTGTTGCATTTGTACAGCGCGCTCACCCCTCAAAGTACTCGATGATAATTATAGATTCGTCCGACCCGGTCGGACCCGCCGAGGGACTCTTCACCCGCGAGTTTTACCAATTTTGCCATCGCATCCTCGATGATAACGGCATTGTCGTTGCACAATCCGAATCACCCTATGTGTATCCCGGTGTTCTTAAACAAGTATACGATCTCTTTAAGGAAATATTTGCGGAGGTATACCCCTATCATATTTCCGTTCCTACGTATCCCTCCGGGCAGATTTATATGATGATGGGAATGAAGAGGGCAGTGCAAACAGAGCCATTTACGGACTCGCGGACGCAAAATATTTTTTCAACGTACGGCGATCGTTTGCATTATCTGACACATGATATTCTGAAGGGAATTTTTTATCTTAGCGGAGATGTGAAAAAGATTTTAAACGCTTAACATAATATAGCCGATATTGCGCGGATTATTGAGGAGCACCCCCATCTTCGTTCAATGGTACCTATGGAGATTTTGGAAAAGTTTATTTGAAGAACAGTTGTTATATTAAAGTCTTATTAGCCGCAATTTTAGTTATTGATAAAACTATACTTTTCCTGCAACAAGCCAGAGTAATATAAGTACAGAAAATAATCCGCCAACCGTCCAGAATGCGAGCCAGTAATATAAAAAGAAAGTCATTTCTGTTTGCAGTTCTTCGGTGAGCAGAGCTCTGATGGTTATCAGTTCAACCAATGCCCACCCTATAAGCCATATTACCATAACTAAAAACAAGAATGGGCTTTTCTTTGATGGAATCACTATATGTAATTTATCACCAGTGTATTCCAAATGAGATTTATCTGTTATATATTTTTCTGTCGTCATAATTTATTATTCCTTTCGATATCTAAATTGCGGCAAACGATTTCCGGCAATCCCGACGTTGTTCGTCGTGCCTGCCCGCCGGATCCCGACTTGTCGGGAGTAGGCGGGTGAGCCGTTGTTTCTAAAAGATATGCGGTGTGCGCATGCACTACACTTGACATATCATATAAATGATATTATATTGATAGTACTAACAACCATTATTCTTTGGAGTCAGTTATGCCGATTATTAAACCTATTTCTGATTTGCGAAATAAAGCCAATGAGATATCCGAGATTGTGCATTCTGCAAGAGAACCAATTTATATCACAAAAAATGGTGAGGGTGATATGGTCATTATGTCTATCGCCCAATACCGTCAGTTACAAAAGAAACTAGAATTATACAGTAAACTATCTGAAGCCCAGGCATATAGAGCTGCCGGTGACAAAGGGCGCTCTCTCTCTAATGTGATGAAAGATTTACGTAAAAAGCTCCGTGAAACAAAATAAGTTCTCAGTCAGATTACTTAAACTTGCTGAAGATGATCTCACAGATATTGTTACCTATATAGCTGAAGACAGCATCTCAGCGGCTGATAAAATTGCGTCGCATATCGAAAAAAGTCTTATAAATCTCAGCAAATATCCCTACATGGGGAAAATACCCGACGATGAAGAGTTGTCCCGGTTGGGATATCGTTATCTTGTTGTCGAGAACTATCTTATATTTTATACCGTAGAATCTAAGACCATAGTTGTGCATCGTATTATTCACGGCGCCAGAGACTATAAAGGTTTTATATAGATTATCGAAGCGCATACCGCATAACGTTTCAGGCAACGACGAAGCCCCGCTCCGCCATTTCTATCAAAAATATAATAGACAAGGCGGGACGGGGTTTGGGCGAACACAACAACTAAGGGCTATAATAAACGTGTGAGCCGTTGTTGCACCAAAGTTAGCCGAAAAGACTTTTTAGTTAAACATTCAATAAATACCAAGAACCAATACTCATTAAAAAAATAAATAGGTTTCCTAAACTATGCAATATTACAGGAATAGCGAGACTACCACTT
>PWTU01000431.1 GCA_003562775.1 Ignavibacteriales bacterium | reverse complement strand
TTCCTCCCGTAATTAACAGCGTTTTTCCGGTAAAGATATCGATTTTATTCATTGATTCCCCCTCCGGCAATTTCTTTAAACATTGTTTTATGTAATTCAATTTTGTTGTTCGTTTGTAAATACTCGTGTGCATATTGCCGGGCGCCGGCGCACAATGAGTTATAGTCTTCAGTACCCATTGAATAAATTTTATTTAAATATGATTGATATCCTTGTTCGTGGTTAAGGGGTACACTACATCCCGCATTATGGTGTGATACATCGGTCCAGGGTGTTTGATCGCTGATTAATACCGGGCATCCGGAGGCGAGAGATTCAATAATTACATGGCCGAAATTCTCGCCTTTTGTCGGAAGAAACAACAAGTGCGAATCCCCGAACACAGAATTGATTTTTTCCGGTGAAACCGGGCCGTGGTAACGAACGCTAATATTGTTCGGCATATTTTTTATCAATTTTTGACATTCATTCCAATATACTCCATGGTCAATCGGACCGTAAATCGTAAAAGAAATTTTAATATCCATCTGCATTAATACTTTTAATGCAAAATCAAGATTTTTCTTCGGATTTATTCGTGATACAAAGGCGATTTTTAATTCGCCTTTTTCCTTCTGTCTTTGATATGAACCGAATGCCTTAATATCGATAATGTTAGGGGTAATAACTATGTTCTTCGTCACAGATTTTATGAGACGATCGATATGATATTTTTCGATATCAGTTGATGCCTGCCAGATAACATCGTTATAAAGACCGGTCAATGCCGACAAACGGAGATATGCATCTTTTTTTCTTTTTTTTATTGCCAGCGCGCCCGGGAAAAATTCTCCACGCGGTGCAATAATAACCGGCTTATTTGATTTGCGAATTTTACGGGCAATTAACGGCAGTATGGAAAAATGATTTGAAAAAAAACTATTCAGATAAAGTACATCATAAGATGTTTCCTTTAGAATCGACACCATAGACCGTAATGTCCGTTTTCTTTTTGAGAGATATAACACCGATGCGTCGTCAGTATCAATCCATCGGTCACTTTCAATTCCGGGATACGGATCCGTTTCATTCAAATCGTTATTCCCGGTGACAATCCTGAATTTAAACTCACCGGACAAAGCAGTAACGAGGTTATGTAATGTCGTAATGGGGCCTCCCGCTTTATAGCCGGGTACATAATATTCTGAAAATAGCAGGATAGTAACGTTTCCGTTTTTCATACCGTTATACAGTAATCCGATGCCGGGAAAGCCAGGTTTTGAGCATAAAAATACTCCAAACTCTGCTCCAGCTGATTTGTTTTTTAAGGAATTTTTCCCACAACAATGAAAGTGAGTTGCGGCCGAATATACCGTGTTCACCGTTACTTTTAAAACAATCCTGCATATCTTTGTACAATACATCCCGGAACCACACGTCGAATGGCAGTTCAAACCCCTTCTTTTTTCTGAAAATAACTTCCGCAGGTATTCGTCCGTTCAAGGATTTCGTTAGAAGTGGTTTGGACCATTCCTTATCGATTTTTAATCTGCCGGGTATTGTAAACATATATTCAACCAGTTTATGGTCGATGAACGGAACCCGTACTTCAAGCGCGTGCGCCATACTCATCTGATCGGTATCCCGCAATAGGGTGCTGAGCATATACATCTGCAGTTCGAAATACGATAATTGATTAATTCGATCGAAATTAGATGCATTTGACTCAAGCTTGTTAAAGCGCTCCGGTTCCCAATTATGAGATTCTATAAAAAATTCCGGTGTAAGAATTTTTTCCAATTGACGTTCGCTAAACAATCTACGTGAGATAAAATAGGGATGACACGACAGATCAAACAAATCCGAATATCGACGATATCCATCATCCCAGCCGAAATTATGAAGAGCAGCGCCAATTGACTTTCTAAAAACAAAAGGAAACGATGCTACCGCCAGACCGATACGCTGTAATGCAATATTTTTACGAAAACCGTCGTAGCCGCCGAATACTTCGTCGCCTCCGACTCCGGATAGCGCAACCGTCAATCCGGCTTCCTTTGCTACCTTCGAAATAAAATAGGTATTCAAGCCGTCAATACTCGGTTGATCGAAAGAAGCAAGCGCAACCCGCAGGTTGTTTTTTATATCGCTGCTCTGAAAAAGCAATTCCGTATGATCGGTGCCAAGATACTCAGCAGCTAATCTTGAATACTTCCGCTCATCATAGGTATCTTCATCGAATACTATACTTAAAGTTTTAACTTCCGAGGAAGAGACCTCACGTACGATAGCTGCAATAACCGTGCTATCGATTCCCCCGCTCAGAAACACTCCCAGCGGAACATCTGCAACTAATTGTGACGATATGGCATCGGTTAAATGACACAAGGTTTCCGGGTAAATATCTTTCTTTCCGTGCGTTTGTTGACCATCCGGAAGAGGTATCTGCCAGTAGGTTCGATACTTATATTCATTGTTTTGACAGGATAAATACGTTCCCGGTCCCAGCGAGTGAATACCTTTTACCAGTGTGTATGGATCCTGCACCGATCCGTAGGTAAGATATGATTGCAACCCCTTATAATTGATTTTGCGGTCAATGAAACCCGATGCAAGCATTGATCTCACTTCGGATGCAAATATAATACTTCCATTATAAATATAATAATATAACGGTTTCACGCCCATTTGATCGCGTGTTAAAAAGAGACGCTTCCGGATATTATCCCATATAGCAAAAGCGAATATTCCCCGGAACCGATCGACACAGGATTTATTCCACTCCGCATATGCATTTAGAATTACTTCCGTATCGGTATCAGTACGAAATGTTCTCCCTTTTTCCCGTAACTCTGACCGCAACGTTCGATAATTATACAGCTCACCATTGTACGTAATCCAACAATCAGTCTCGGGATCATACATCGGTTGCCGTCCCGCCGACGACAGATCGATCACGGACAACCGCCTATGACCGAAAACGGTTACGGGATTTGTATCAGACAATATCTTTACACCGCTATCGTCCGGTCCCCGGTGCACCTGTGCATTCGTCATCCTTTCGACGGCAGAGACTATACTCTGTTTATTTTGTTTAAACGCAACAATACCTGCTATACCGCACATAGATTTGTATGAGTTTTTTAATAAAGGAATGAAATATTATTTTCTCGGAATAGTTGCATAGCCGAGGAGCAACCAGATATATAAACCGGTACCACCAAATGAGAAGAAAACCATCTCTGCAATATTTACCAATAATCCCGTAAAAAGAATAGTCCATTGAGCAAAGGTACCCGTTTTCACGACAAATATAATCATCGATCCTATAAAAATTATCAGTATACAAGCCCCGAAAATCCCTACTTCTTCAAGAACTGCCGATCCGATAAACCCCTTTTCCGATGCGGCGCTAAATACAATACCCAAACCGCTTGCTTGCGAACTGCTTTGCGAGGTAATATCCGAATCCAACCCAAACCCTATACCTGCGATCGGATGTTCACGGAAATTTTGCATAGATTTTTCGATCAGCATTCCCCGGGTCTGCTGATATCCCTCTTCCAACGATGTATACTCCTCGTGTTTTACCATAAACTCATTGAATCTCTCCTTAATCATTCCGAGATTTAGTATTATAAGCAGAATCCCGGATACAGCAGCTACCGGTAAGAAATATTTCTCGATTGTGTTGCCCGTGATCGGAATGAATTCTTCACCCCGAATAAATTTGACAACCATCGATATAACGAATGCAAGCACAAGAGCGACTAATGCCACACGCGCCTGTGACGCAAAAATAAATATAAAACCGAGTAAAAATCCGAAAATCAGGTATAACTCACGTGATTCGCCGCTAATAAAACGGGCGATAAACCATAATGTCATAGGTGCAAGAAATACTCCAAATGCCTGCGGATGATTTAGTATCCCCTGAAACCCGACGTCGTTTCTGGTATATCCTTCAGGCAGAAAATAAAACGGTGCGCTCAACAATATCACAAGCAGAAAATAACTTGTAAACCATTTTGTCCAATACGTACGCATATCGGACGTAAATCGAAAAGCATAGAAAATAGTCAATACACCGATCATAAACTGAAATAGTTTTAAAATCGATATAACCGGATGGTAACTTCCAACGACCGCGAGTAAACCGATAACCAGGCCAAACAAGAGAATTGACGAGACCGGCCCGAATAAACTCAACTCCCTGTCCTGAAACATCAATACAATCCGGGCAAATGCTGCAATCAGTACAAACCATCTTAACATCAAAACGGTTTCGGGTAAATAAAATATACCCGGATTTAAAAAGACCAGTATAAATGAAATCGAAAGCGCTTCTATCGATTCACGCGGTCCCCGAAACGCATAATATGCCAGACCTAAATAAACGGGAAATAATGCCATAGGCAAGATATACACAACGGCGAGAATGCCGGTGAGTACTACGGCCTGTATTGGTAAAATACCGAACTTTTCCAAAAACTGCATTATGCACTTACCCTATAAGTATAAAAGTTGTCAATTCCTCTAATAAACGTATCTGCCCATCGCTGAGGAGTAAATTGTTTTGATAGTTCAAAACTTGCACTTCCCATTGCTTTCAACTCGGACGCCGAAAGCAACGATAACTTTGTCATTTGATACGTAAGTTGTTTTATATCCCCCGTTTTGAATTGATAACCGTTATACGAATCCTGTACCAGATGAACTCCCGCACCGCATGCTTCGGAACAGATAACCGGAAGGCCGGCAGATACCGCTTCGTGAATTGCCACTCCCCATGGTTCGAATAAACTCGGCATAATAAACGCACCGGCCCGTGCCATCACCGACGGGAGCATGTCCGGTTGCATGAAACCAAGATTTTCGACTCCCGTATTTTGCTCTATCTTTGAAACCATCGGACCCGTTCCAACGCACAGTAATTTCCACGGGTTGTCAACAGCTTTGCGGTATTGTTCATATGCCTTAAGCAATGAATCGATTCCTTTATCGGGGACATAGCGTCCAATGTATAAAAACGCCTTCGATAAGTTACCGTTGCGTTCTCTATAAACCCTCGAATATGTATCCCAATCGCAACTGTAGAGACCGTACCAGAGCTTATCTCCGGTAAAACCCATTTTTTTTGCAAAATGCGCCTGGCGTTCTCCGGCGACCCAAAAAATATCGATATATTTCTTTAAATGAGTTCCCGCAATTCTCGAACCAAACCTTTGCGTCAATGTATTTCTCCACTGACCATCCAGTCCCGAAATAACGGGAATTCCGCGGCGCTTATATACTCTCGCTGCCTGTAAATATTCTTTATCCATCCATCCCGGGACATAGATAGCGTCCGGTTTGAATTTTATCAGGGATTGCACAATATCAGTCGAAGTTTGCCCGACCCTCTCGTGTACTTGCGAAAATATTTCCATATCACCGAACCGGTATGGCGCATCGACAGCCGGCTTCCAGTGATACAGAAGCAGATCGACGTTATAATTTCCCTTTAAAGTCCGGAGACAAGCGAGGGTATATGCAGCCAATTCCGAGTATAATATTGCAATTTTGTACCGTATTCGTGTCATAGAAAATTAACCTATGCATCAGCCATATTCAGCCGCTGCAATATCAGAATAACTTGTTCATACTTACTTGAAACCGGTCGTACATCTTGTCCGGCTGGCGAGTATATTGGAGTTGTTTGCTTCCATAGTCTCATTTTTTTTAATATATAACGAATTAATATGAACATCGGAAACCTTCGGCCAAACAAACTTTAATTCTTCCACTGTCTGAGCATAACGATCCAATTGCACAGGTTCGTCTTTATAATGAGTCGATTTTGTCATTATTTTCTCATTATCCTGAATTTGCGCCATTGCCAATTGCCAGTCTTAACGATTCGATTGTTGTTGAGATTGTTCTATCCCAGGTATGATTCCGTTCGAACAATTTCCTGCTGTTTAACCGCTTTTCCAGAAGTTCATTTTCCGGCATTGAAATTACCGCTCTCAGTGTTTGCAATAACTGGTCTTTATTCCCTGGCAGGACAAGCCAACCGTTATCATCCGACACCGCCGATGATACCGCACCAACATTTGTTGCAATTATTGCTAATCCCTTTGCCATAGCTTCGAAAATCACAGTAGGCATCCCTTCGGAATAACTTGGTGAGACAAGCACATCACACGATTCAAGGATGCTGTATACTTCCCCTTCGTTATTCAACATTCCATGATATTTAATTTTCGACGCATTAATCCGAAGACGATCGGGAATAGGGCCGATAAAATGAAAACTAAAATTTGCATTTTCCTGAATTAATTTATTCAGACAGTAATGTAATTCCTCGATGCCTTTTCTCCGTTCATATCGTCCGATAAAAATAAATCGCCGTTTGTCGCTTACCCGGACCAACGAACCATTCTTCAATTTCACATTAGCCCCGTTTGGTGAGTTATATATTTTGTCCGATTCGATACCAAGCTGTTCAATTATCTTATTCAGATTTCCCCCGAGAGAGAATACAATATCCGAGTTTTTTAAATTATAAGATACGAAAGGCCTGAACATAACGTTTTCCAACCATGAACGAAACGAAGCAGCGGGTTGATACATCTCCAACCCATGAAAATTAATGCCAACCGGCGGTAATCGCTTTGTCTTTTTCCGGTTTAAAAGATACCAACCCGCGAATCCTTGAACATACACAAAGTCTACGTCAGAGTGATCTAACAATTGTTCGTATATACGTTTTGAATACAAATACGATGAAACCAGATAATGACCCGGGAACCATACAAACTCAGGAAAACGAGAAAATTTCAATCTCACATATTTTATCTCAACTGGATCCAATAATTCAAATAGTTTTTCCCTGTTTTGGCTTGTATCTTTTGTATAGACGTCGACATAGATTTTATTCTTTGCAAAATATTTCACCAGCGCAAAAGAGTGTTTTTGCATACCGCCGATATCATACGGATATATACCCTCTGTAAGCAATGCGACTTTCATTGTATGTGCCGCAGAATATTCCTTGCGTTTTTTTCCCAGTTAAATCGATTCATCACTTTTGTTTGAAACGACTCCGCTCTTCGACAAGCGGAAAGCATACGCATCAATCCTGTATTTTTAATAAACTACTTTTTGCCTTTGCCATTCCCGACAGTAATCTATCTTTCAGCAGCGGCGGGTTAGTTGGAATTGTTAATAACTCCGGCCATAATTTTGAAATCAGCAAATAGTGGATTCGATCATTCATTCTGCATTCGAGTGGTGTACCGAGCATCTGTGTCAGTACCCACCGGTTGTTAAACAACAGAAATGCATCAAACGCAATATCATAATCCATTATCTGAAGACTTTGCCACACACCCGTCTGATGCTCCCAGCAAAATAAATCGTAAGGATCGTAATTATAGGTTGTATCGGAATTAAATTGAGTTATGGTAATATAATCCGCAAAAGCATTCCGGACGTACGCGGATGCGGGATTTATATTGTATACCTGTGCAAGATTGTAGGCGTGTATATCATCGGTGAGTCCCGCTTGCCCTACAATCGTTCTGCGGTAATCTGCACGGGTGATTTCCGAGATATTTGATTTAAGGTGAATAAATGTATTATCGAAATATTTCGATAGAATCGATGCCCGGATTCCATTAATTTCGGGCCGTATATACATGCTGTTTCTTTTCCAAATAGATAAGAACGATTCACCGTTTCCGTTCATATATTTATTTGAATAACCGGTTACAATATGATTTAAGCCGTATTTTCTACAGAGTAATTGTGCTATCCGAATATCTTGTTGATTTTTACCTGAAAAAAAAGATTTTGGTTTTTGGTATGTGAAACACGTAACATCCCGTTTATTTTTCCTGAATACCGAGAGTGATGTTCTGCTGTCCAACCCTGCAGTTAACGAAAGTGCGATCTTATATTTTTTAAGCAATAATTCCGCCTGCTCTTTTAGTACCGGTGCGATACATTCGACAACATCTTCAGGAGTGTAGGTTTGTGTCAGTGGAGTTCGAGGAAAAAATCTCTCGACTCTTTTCGTGCCGAGGTTCAGTAAAGTATTTGGAGTTAAGGTGCGAACTTTTTGGTAGGGTGTCAGCAAACCCGGCAAATATTTTATACTTCTTTTCCGGTAGCCGTCCGAATTTATAAATACCCGGGTCTCGCGATCGAATGAATAATCGAACATTTCGGCAATTATATTTGCATGCGACGCAACGACTACCCTATCGGATTCGATCTCATAAAAAACCGTCTTTGTCCCAGCAGCATCCTGAACTATAAATGATTGTCCTTTCGCATGAACAAACAACACAAATCTGCCATTGAGTACATCAAGGTAATCGAAAAATTGTTCCATTGATCGTTCATACTTTATCGCCAAACGATTCAGTATGTCCGACGGAACTATAATATCATTCATCGGATCGATGACATCCCCTAACAGAGCAAAATACGAATAGGAACCGTTTATTTTTGTGTATTGAAGACGCGGATGACGAAAAATATTATAGCTGCCTATTGTATCACCTATCCATCGATTCTTAATATCGTTAATATATGGACTATCGATAGAATCTAGATGTATATCCGTAATTACATAACCGCGAATATATAAATTGTCGTATGACATTATTGGAGCACTACCATTTTTAAAGATTTTGTTTATAATTTATTTTATAAATCGGTCGATATAATCTCCACAACATATTTCAGAAGATCAAAGGAATGTTTTTACATTCCTCCGACCTGAAAAGAATATATACCATCGGTAAGTAATACGATCTTCATTGTAAACACCGGAGAATTTTTTGGGCTTGAGAAGACCAGGTATACCGCTCAAGCACCTTCATTTTAATATTTCTCGCCAATTTTTTCCGCAAATCGGTATTATCGACAAGCATTCGGATCTTTTTTATACAATCTTCTACCGTTGGTTGTACCAGAATAACCTCTCTGCCGTCAACGAATACCTCCCTCACCGGAACATTATCCGGAGCGATAACGGGTTTTCCCATTGCTCCATATTCGAATAACTTTACGGGAGAACCATACCAATGAGAATTT
>PWTU01000179.1 GCA_003562775.1 Ignavibacteriales bacterium | reverse complement strand
TCATACGCTTTACCCAGTATTTCATCATCATGCATCGCCATTGGGATTCTTGCCCGTCACCTTCATTATGTTTATTGTATTCATTATCTCTTATTTTAACCAACGTTGTTTTAAGCTGGTGACGGGCAAGTTCATTTTCTGATCCATAACCCGTCGTAAATTTTTACATTTCATCGAGCTCTTTTTCGAGCAATTGTTTTTGATGCAAGCCGGCGTATATGCCGTCTTTATCAACCAATTCATCGTGTGTCCCGCGTTCGATAATTGCACCGTAATCAAGCACGATTATATCGTCCGCCTGCTTAACGGTCGATATACGGTGACTGATTAAAATGGTCGTTCGTTCGCGTATTTCATCCCGTAATCGTGACAGGATCGATTCTTCGGTATACGTGTCCACTGCCGAAAACGCATCGTCGAGTATGAGAATTCTCGGATCGCGTGCAAGAGCGCGGGCGAGACTTGCGCGCTGTTTTTGCCCGCCTGAAAGGGTAATTCCCCGTTCTCCGATTATCGTATCATATTTTCTCGGAAAATCCTCTATGTCCCCCGTCAAGTGAGCGATATCCGAAACACGCTCGACAAGATGTTTTTCCGTGCCGTCTTTTCCGAATGCGATATTCTCCCGTATCGATTCCGAGAACAAAAACGTTTCCTGCGGTACAAAACCTATATGCGATCTGAGAACCGATATCGGAATATTTCTGATAGGGAAACCGTCGATTAAAATTTCCCCAACGGCAATATCGTACAACCTCGGTATCAATGAAACAAGAGTTGATTTTCCCGAACCGGTAAATCCGATGATGCCGACGGTTCTCCCCGCCGGAATGTCGAGATTAATATTTTTCAAAGCAGGTTCACCGGCGCCGGGATACGTGAAGGTGACATTTTTAAAGGTGATGTGTCCCTGTAATTTCTTAATTGAATAATCGGTATGCGGTCCGTCGACTATCCCGGGTTTAGTGTCGAATATTTTATTTAAACGTCCCATCGAAGCTGCGGCGCGTTGAATAATATTAAATACCCATCCGAACGCGATCATTGGCCAGATGAGCATACCGAGATATATCATCATTGCGGTAACATCGCCGAGCGTCATCCGCCCATCGATAACGCTGAAGCCGCCGTACCAGAGTACAACAATTAATGAAACTCCCACGAGCAAATAGAGCACGGGGCGGGTGAACGACTGAACGCGAATCAATCCCATATTCCGTCGATAATACTCTTCGCCGAGACCCCTGAACTGATTGATTTCGTACTGCTCCCGCGTGAACGCTTTGATAACCCGAATACCGGAGAGATTCTCCTGCGCACGCGAGGTAATGTTTGAGAACTGTTCCTGAATCCGGATAGTTTTTTTATGAACGATCCTTCCGATGTAAAATACAATCAACGATATCAACGGAAGCGGCAGCAATGCAAGCAGCGTCAATGTCCAGTTTATAGACAACATAATGCCGAGAATGATCACAAACCCGATAAATGTGCTTGTGGAATACATAATACCGGGTCCGAGAAAATTGCGAACCTGATTAATATCGTTTGTCGTATGCGCCATCAGGTCGCCGGTTGTTGTATTGTTGTAAAACGATATGGAGAGTTTCTGCAGATGTGCGTAGAAATCGTTTCGCAGCTCGAATTCCATTTTACGCGATGCAACAATGATTGTCTGTCTGGTAAAATACGAAAACAGGCCGCTAATTGCCGTCGCGCCGATCACCATGGCACCATATCTCAGGAACTGCTCAATAGCGGCTTCTTCCTGCAAACCGTCCACCGCTTCGCGTATGATTAGCGGAACGAGCACTTCGAACAGGTTCGAAAAAATGATTGCGAGAAATCCTGCTGCAAGCAGCCGGCGATGACGCCGTAAATATGGTTTTAATCTGTATAAACTATCCAATTATCTCAAAACCGGTAAAGGGTTGTAAAACTTTCGGTACAATTATTTTCCCTTCGGGAGTCTGGTAATTCTCTAATAACGCTACCATGAGCCGCGAAGTTGCAAGACCCGATCCATTGAGCGTATGTACAAAGAGCGGTTTTGCTTTCGGCCCGGGTTTAAAACGGATATTCATCCGTCGCGCCTGAAAATCCTCAAAATTACTGCAGCTTGAAGCTTCGAGCCATTTTTGTTCTGCAGGCGCCCATACTTCAATATCGTAACACTTCGACGCGGCAAAGCTGAGATCGCCGCTGCAAAGAAGCTGGACTTTATACGGTATTTTCAGTTCTTTCAATACCACCTCTGCGTGTCCGACCAGTTGCTCAAGTTGTTCGTAAGAATCATCGGGCCTGGTGAACCGCACCATCTCCACTTTGTTGAATTGATGAACTCGCAGAAAACCCTTTGTTTCCTTTCCATACGAGCCCGCTTCACGACGAAAGCATGCAGAATAACCGGCATACGCGATCGGCAGCCGATCGGCCGGAAGCATTTCATCGCGATACATATTGGTAATCGGCACCTCCGCGGTGGGTATCGGAAAAAGATCATCAAGCTCGCACCGGTACATATCTTCGGCTAATTTGGGAAGCTGGCCGGTACCCGTCATCGATTGACGGTTAACAAGAAACGGTGGGAATACTTCCGTATACCCGTGCCTGTTTACATGCACCGATATCATATAATTAATCAACGCCCGCTCAAGCGTCGCTCCCTTGCCGGTATACAATGGAAATCCGCTGCCGCTGATCTTTGCACCCCGCTCGAAATCAAGTATGCCGAGCTTCCTGCCGAGTTGAATATGATCGAGCGGTTGGAAATCCAACTCCTCGTGCGGTGTAAAACCGAGCACGGTATCATCGGGCTTCCATTCCCGCACCGTTACGTTGCTCGCAGGATCGTCGCCCACGGGCACGCTTTCATGCGGTATGTTCGGAATCCAGAGCAGCATCTCGTCGATCTCCTCCTGGACTGCACGCCGCTCCTCGTCAAGTTCCTTTATTTTATCTGCAACGCCTTTCATTTCTGCAATTAAATGATCGGCATTTTTTCCTTCCTTTTTCAGTTTTCCAACCTCCGAGCTTACGGTATTTTTTTTGCTTTTTAAAGATTCGGTCTCCTGTATCAACCTTCTTCTTTGTACATCAAGCGCCAGTAAATCGTCGAGTTTATCCACCTCACGTTTTTTCGCTATGCCTTCACGCACCCGTTCCGTTTGTTCACGTATTGTTTTTAGATCTAACATTATTTTATCTACCCATAGTTTGTTTAATATACATTATGTGTACGTTGCTCCATTTGCTTTTTGAGTATACTCAACCCTTCACGAACATTCGACAACCGTATACCCAATTCCATGCGAGCTTTTTGCGTCACAAATTCCGAATAACGCGGACGCGGCGCCGCCTGCCGGAATTCATCGCTTGAGATTGGTTGTATCAGCGATTTATTTAGCTTAAATGTCTCGGCAACGGCAACCGCAAAATCATAACGGCTGGTGACTTCCGAGCCCGTCATATGATATAATCCCGTCCGATCGAGATCGATAATTTTAATAATGCCGTATCCGAGATCATCGACAAATGTCGGTTGCCCGTATTGATCGACCACGACGTTGATCTTTTTATTCTTCGACAAATTATTTAATACCCAAAGTGCGAAGTTTGACTTCACATCAATACCGTACCCGTAAAGAATCATTGACCGGATGATCGTAAAGCGTATGCCTGCACCGCGCAGTACATTTTCACTTGCAAGTTTTGTGCGTCCGTAATAATTGACCGGTTTCGGGGAGGCGGACTCATCGAGCGGCGCTCTCTCACCATCGAAAACGTAATCGCTCGAAATGTGTATAATATGAGCACCGTTAATGCGCGCCGACTCGGCAAGATATTCCACCGCTTTTACGTTCAGAAGCTGTGCTTTCTCCCGATCGCCTTCACATCCATCGACATTTGTGTTTGCAGCGGTATGAACTATCGTAGCAGGTCGATATTCCTGGATACAATCCCGTAGTTGTTTTTTATCGGTGACATCAAGCCGTGAATAACGCACCGGCAATTTATCAAAAACCGAATGCTGCTCTCTGCCGGTAACAAGAACATCGTGATTTGTTTCCTGTGACAATAACCGTGTTACTGTTTGACCGAGTAGTCCGTTGCCGCCCGTAATTAAAATTTTTTTCATTCTGCCTCTTTCAACAAATCATCGGTTAACCGGCGGAGCTCATTCGAGCCCTGCATAGCAGCTTTTCGTGCAGCGACACGATTAGCAAAGCGAGCCGCGTCAATGCCGTCTCCCGATTTGGCATAGCGGAAAAGAAACGCCGCTCCGAAAACATCCCCGCAACCGGTCGGGTCAGGCGTCCTCGCCGCTCCGGTCTGATTTTCAGATTCAGGAATTTGTATTCCCGGAATTTCCTCCTGTACAACTTTCTTCTTATCTGCCTGATAAACACCGACTCCCCGGTCGCCGCGTGTAACAAGCATAACTTTCGGACCGAGCGTCATCATAATCTTTGCAAGTTGTTCCTCTGATAATCGTTCAAGTGTCAGCGTTGCGGCTTCGAGTTCATTCATCTGTACGATGTTCGCATAAAACATCCATCGGCGCCAATCCATCATTGGCCGTCTAAACCGTTTATTGTTTTCATCGATACCGAGTGTCAAGCTATGGATATCAAAGTACACGGGTACATTCCTGGAGCTTTTATTATCATTGATCATATACAGTGTATCAAAAGTTACATCAAATCCCGATACCATATTTATCAATATTGCATCGGATCGTTTTACAAACGGTTGTACTGCACTAACCGGGACAGGAGGTGCGATCATTTCACTGCATTCGATTCTCTCGTCTGCATCACCATAAAAAAGTTTTACCTTGTTGGTTTGACACTCAAGCGTATAAATCCCCTCTGTAGATATAGACGGAAATTCCGAAAACCGCGCAATGAGTTCATCCCTTTTATCTTCTCCCACTCCGAACACCGGTATAATCTTATGCTCATTACCCGCAACTGCTGCGAGCGTTGCAACGGAATAAAAAATACCGCCGAATCCGGAAACAGGTTCCTGCCCCGGGGGATGTATCTCATCATAACACAGGTGACCGATAACCAGAATATTCATATATACCTTGCATTGTTGTTATAATTATTAATTCCTTTTACAGGTATCAGGTCTATATATTGAGAAAAATACTTCTTAATATCAAGCGGGTGCTATTTAAAAATAAAAACCCTTGACTTTTCAATTTTTGATTATTAACATTCAATAGTTATACTTATCAAAGCTACTCTTGCCTTACGATGAGTGTAGTGTAGAAATAATTCATAATAAGCAAAACACTCGAAGACAATATAAACAATATTATGTGATAAAATGCATCGAATAATAATCAGAATTCGTGAGGCATTTATGTTGGAACTTCATAAAAAAATAGTAATTGATGAAAACAATAAGCCGGTTGCAGTTCAGATACCGATTGAAGAGTTCGAGCGGATCGAAGAGGTTATAGAAAATTACGGACTAGCAAAACTAATGGACGAGGTTAAAGAAGATGAACGGCTTTCATCTGAATCCGCAAAAAAATATTATCAATCATTGAAACAGAATGTGGAAAGTTGAATATTCAAAACGCTTTCTTAAAGAACTCGTCAAGTTACCCAAAGAAATACAACATTATTTATCGGTTTTCAGAACGCAAATACATCCTGCCCGCGCGTGGAGCCCTCGCATACTATACTTATGAATAGGGATTTTGGGTGTTTTGGGGTGTTGCCGTTATTGTCTATTCTGTACTCCGGCTGGCCGGTATGGGTTTTTGACATCACCGTTTTTTGTGAATTCATAGAGTCGCGGCACCCTATACTGATCTCAAATATTTGCAGTTATCATTGGACGGGCAGCTAACGCGCACCGATAGGCAGCATAAGAAACGAGCCCTTGAATTTTAACTTTTTGATTATTAACATTTAATAGTCATAATCAGCAAAACACTCGTAGTCAATATGTCAAGCATATACCGATGAGTGGAGCGTCTTCAAATATTGCAACTACGCCGAAAGCGCATGAGCTTTTAGCTCACTTTCAACGACAGCCAAAGTTGATGGATAAACTGCGCCAACAACTGCAAGCCCGTCACTATAGTAAGAGTACAGAACATACATATTGTTTATGGGTAAAACGCTATATCTATTTTCATAACGTGAAACATCCGGCTGAGATGGCAGAGCCGGAAATCAACGCGTTTTTAACACACCTTGCGGTGAAGGAAAAAGTCAGCGCATCGACACAAAATCAAGCGCTTTCAGCTCTCTTATTTTTGTACCGTCACGTTCTTTGTCGTGAGGTTGGTGATCTCGGTGAAGTTATTCGGGCAAGAAAACCGAAGCGATTACCGATAGTAATGACACGCGAAGAAGTAAAAGCTGTCCTTACACAACTGAGCGGCGAGAAATGGTTAATGGCGTCGTTAATGTATGGCGCCGGACTTCGTCTTATCGAGTGTTTACGTTTACGCGTTCAAGATATTGATTTCGCAAGAAATGAAATCATGGTTCGGGATGGTAAAGGGGCAAAAGACCGAATTACGATGCTGCCGGAATCGCTGAAGGACCCGCTTAGGCAACATCTGAAAAAAGTGAAAACTATCTATGAAAGAGACCTGAA
Source organism: Ignavibacteriales bacterium (assembly GCA_003562775.1). Taxonomy (GTDB): domain Bacteria; phylum Bacteroidota; class Ignavibacteria; order T3Sed10-11; family T3Sed10-11; genus T3Sed10-11. The sequence continues at coordinate 2,653 of PWTU01000179.1, read as the reverse complement.
AGATGGCTGGGGACAGGTACCTATGCCCAACGCACTTGATCGTAAATATCCCAACGCGTCACGGGAATGGCGCTGGCAGTGGATATTCCCGCAGGGAAACAGATGGAAAAACCCTAAAACCAGAGTAGAAGGGCGTCATCACGTTGATGAGTCAATTTTGCTGAAGAAATTTAAACAAGCTGTACAGAAAGCCGGTCTGACTAAAAGGGCGACGTGTCATACATTACGCCATTCTTTCGCGACCCATCTATTAGAAGCAGGCTACGATATTAGAACAGTTCAAGAGTTGCTGGGACATAAAGATGTTCGGACTACCATGATTTATACACACGTACTGAACAGAGGCGGCAGAGGAGTAAAAAGTCCCATTGATTTATAAGTATGCGTGATATACGGAAACCATATAACACGCAAGATAATAGGATGATTTGCCTTAACTCATTATAAATATTATTGATATAGAGAGGTTAAATATGTGTATTATACGGCAGATAAGCCAGATTGTGGTATTATCTGGAAACCATATAATCAATAGTTAGCAGGAGTAAAAAAATGAACATACCACTTTCTCGAGATCCCTCACGGACAATGTCTATTGATCCAAACCGTACGATGTCCATTGATCCAAGACGAACGATGTCAATTGACCCGAATCGCACAATGTCTATTGATCCTTTTAGGACAATGTCGATCGATCCACGGCGTACTATGTCAATTGATCCTAATAGAACCATGTCTATAGATCCGGATCGAACGATGTCTATTGATCCAAGACGGACAATGTCAATTGACCCGAACAGAACTATGGGTATTGACCCAAATCGCTCTATGGAGATTCAGGGCAAGTATATATTTGATACACAACGAACCCCCATTGGATTTTCCGTAACTGCGAATTCCAAAGTTCTTCTTGTGTTCAGTCCAAACCGAGAATGGATGTCTTTTGCAGTTTCTAATAATCGGGGTGGCTTCAATGAGTTCGACTTGAATAAAAATTGGGTAGCTTTTTGGGTTCCATCAGGAAATGGAAATTATAACATCTTTGATCTGGATAGACGTTGGATTCGTTTCACTACGTAGCTCCTGCTAACAATGCGTTTCGTGCTGACCGGTTTGCGTTTATTGCTTGATTTCAATTCTGGTAGCCCGGCAGCACAAACGCTGGACCGTTGGGCGGGCAAAACTCATGGCCGGTCAGAGCGCGGCCGCAGTGAGGTGGTGGGGGTGAGAAGCGAGGTGTGGGTAACGGCCGTGCCGCTGCCAGGTTTTGGACTGAGAAGGTGTTGGTTTTGTGGGTCGGTGGCTGATCACGGCCGTTAGAGCAAAGGAAGCATGTTCATGAAGTGGGTGTATTCTGTTTTTTGCGTATTTGGAACCATCTTACCTTGGTCCCAGCTTGGACCTTGGCTGCTTCAACATGGACTGTCAATACCGCTTCTCATCCAAGATGCCTTCGGCCAGCGAATCTCAGCTTTTGCCTGGCTAGACGTTATCGTGTCAGCAGTCGTAGTGCTTATCTTCATTACTGTTGAGGGACGGCGCGAACGTGTGAGGCATTTATGGGCCCCTTTTGTAGCTATGTTCACAGTCGGTGTATCGCTTGCACTGCCTTTGTTTCTGCTGCTCCGGGAAATTCGGATTGAGCAACGCGCTAACAATCGGCTCAACGCGAACACCGGAAAACCCGGCGCAGATTAGCCCGGCCGTTGGGCGGACGCCGGCTGTGAATGGTCAGAGCGCGGCCAAAGTGAGGTGGTGGTGGTGAGAAGCGAGGTGTGGGTAACGGCCGTGCTTTCTGCAAAGTGTGGTCAAGGCAACGGCCGTCCCTGGTCCTGCCCAACATAGGGTGCAGCCGACGCCACCGCTGCGGCATTTTGGGCCTGAGAAGGCGTTGGTTGTTCAGCCGGCCTTGCCCAGGAAGCAGGTAGTTTTGCGGTGGCGCGGCTGACCCAGGCGTTGGGGTGCACTACGCATGTGCATATCAGAAAGGAGCGATGATACAGAGCAATTCCCGCGTTTACCTGGCTACTATATACGATGATAATTAACACTGTTAGGAGGTGATTCAAATGGTTCCTAGTCCTACTAAAATCAAAACCGTATATTCATTTGTCGCAGCAACAATCATGCTCGACCTGAATACTCCGATGGGCAAAGCTATGGTTCAGCAGATTTTCCCTTACGCTTGTCAGAATCTCCGACAAGGGAATCCTGAGTTCAACCGACTCTACACTCAGGTCGAGAGGGAGAATACTCCCCATGTACAAGGTACAGGCATGGCAGCGTCTTCCGAGCATTTTGCTGAAGCCTTTTCAGCTTGGCTCAAATCTAGAGGTATAAACATCACAGATGCTGACAAGAAGAAGAAAATCTCCGTTTTTGGCGGTGACGCACAGAATCCGCAAAATGGCCTTTCATTCGCATGGAGCGTCTTAATCTACTTCGACATTGAGGAATAAGAGCTACGCATTATCCGTGCACAATCTCGGACAATGGGTAGGGCCTTGCAGAATGAATTAATTGGATGACTACTGCGGTTATGCAAGGCGGGCACGTTATCGTTTGCTACCGGGAGTATGGTGAAAGAATCGGTTTCACCAGTGTTGTGCCGCCCAAACTAAGATGGCGCGGACGCTTCGCGCCGCGCCATCGG
>PWTU01000224.1 GCA_003562775.1 Ignavibacteriales bacterium | reverse complement strand
TTTGAGTCTTGGTGGTAAAAAATTACTATTCGGAGTGGATTCAATGATTGTATTGTAAAGAACCCGAGGTTGCTACCCGAAAAATACTTCCGCAACTTCATAGAGATCGAGATCGACTGTTTTGAGTTCCCTGGTCGCTTCCTGAATATCGACCGCCACAATATCCTGTCCCCGCAGCGCCGCCATCTTTCCCCAATCGCCTTTCTTCACAAGTTCGTACGCAAACACACCGTATCTTGATCCGAGCACACGGTCGGCAGCGGTGGGGCTTCCGCCCCGCTGTATGTGACCGAGAATCGTCGCGCGGGTTTCGAAACCGGTGCGTTTTTCAATTTCACCGGCAAGCAAATTACCGATGCCGCCGAGCCGGACATGGCCGAACTCGTCAACTTCCTTTGCCTGCACCACAAAACTGTCATCTTTGGATGCATCAACCTTCGCTCCTTCGGAGGCGACTACTATACTAAAACTTTTGCCGCGTGCATGGCGTTTCTTAATTAAATTGCAAACTTCATCGAGATCGAACGGCTTCTCGGGAATCAATATCACATCGGCGCCGCCTGCGAGTCCCGAATATAACGCTATCCAACCTGCATGACGTCCCATCACCTCGACGACCATTACCCGGTTATGCGATTCGGCAGTCGTGTGGATACGGTCGATCGCTTCCATCGCAATATTGATTGCGGTATCGAATCCGAATGTCACGTCGGTGCCGCTCAAATCGTTGTCGATGGTTTTCGGTACCCCGACAATAGGTAACCCTGCCGCTGCAAGTTTTGCTGCAACCCCGAGCGTATCCTCACCGCCGATTGCAACGAGTGCATCGATGCCGAGTTTTTCAAACGTTTTCTTTATCTTCGTTTCTCCGTCTTCTGATTTATACGGATTGGTGCGGGAAGTTCCGAGGATCGTTCCGCCGCGATGTAAAATGCCCGAGACTTGTTTTTGCGTCAACCAATCGCCCTTCCCTTCAATTGCTCCTTTCCATCCATCGTAAAAACCGAACACTTCATCGTCATTTAAAAATGCTTTACGGGCAACCGCTCTAATAACCGCATTTAAGCCGGGACAATCGCCTCCGCCCGTTAATACTCCTATTTTCATCTACTAATACTCCTTCGTTATTTCAATGTTTCCAAATTCCATGATTTCAGTTGATTAATCACGCTATAATTCGTCAGATCGTAGTGTATCGGCGTGATCGATACTTTTTTATTTTTAATTGCGATCAGATCGATGTCTTCTTCTTTATCGAGTATTTGTAACGATCCGGTTAACCAGTAATACTCCCGTTTGCCCGGATCGAGACGTTTCTCATAATAATCGTCCCAGTTGGAACGACCTTGCCGTGTTACAACGACACCCTGTATTTCATCCTCAGGGATGTTCGGTACATTTACATTCAGCACCGTACCGGGCGGTAATCCTTTCTCTGCTACGATTTTGGTTAGCTTCTTGGAAAACTTTGCCGCATATCTGAAGTCGGGCGTATCAAACGTTGTTAACGAGACCGCTATCGAAGGCACCCCGAGTATTGCACCTTCGGTCGCCGCCGACACGGTGCCTGAATAAATTACATTCACTGCAGTATTTGAGCCATGATTAATTCCAGAGACCAGCACATCGGGCGGGTTATCTTTCATAAGATTACGAACTGCAAATTTTACCGCGTCGGCCGGTGTTCCGTCGATTGCATAGCCGAACATCGTTCCGTTTACGTGAAATGGGTACACACGAACAGGTGAATGCATAGTAATGGCATGACCGACCGCACTTTGCTGCCTGTCGGGGGCGACAACTATAACCTCACCCAATTCCCGCAGCGACTGCGCCAATGCGAATATGCCGGGGGCAAAAATACCGTCGTCGTTTGATACAAGTATGCGTAATGGTTTCATTATTTCCTTAAATGTGGTAACCGTAAGTACAAATTAAAGAATCTATAATATATGGAGAATCTCGAAGGTTTTCAATATAAACGGAAAAAATCGCAGGCAGGAATTTAGTGTAGGCAATATCAGTACGACTCATTTTTACCCGGGAAACGAACTTTTTGCACATCTTCCACGTACTGCCGGACGTACTCCCGTATAGACCGGCTCAGTTCCGCGTAACGCCGTACAAAACGCGGCCGGAAATGTTCGTTAAGACCGAGCATATCGTTGACAACAAGTATCTGACCGTCGCAGTGCGGACCGGCGCCGATGCCGATGGTCGGCACCGAGACGCTTTCCGTCACTTCTTTCGCAAGCAATGAAGGAATTTTTTCAAGAACAATTGAAAATACGCCGGCATCTTCAAGCCGTTTTGCATCCTCAATAATTTTTCGTTTTTCTTCGGGATGGGTGCCGCGAACTTTATAGGTGCCAAACACATTGATCGATTGTGGCGTTAAACCGAGATGTCCCATTACCGGTATGCCGATTTCGGTAACACGCTGAACAACTTCGATGATTGCACTGCCGCCCTCCAGTTTAACCGCATCTGCACGGGTCTCCTTCATAACTCGCCCGCAATTGCGCACCGCATCTTCAACCGTTACCTGGTATGAAAGAAACGGCATATCGGTAACAAGCAGCGCCCGTCGGATTCCTTTTTGAACGGACTTTGTGTGATATATCATCTCATCGACCGTCACCGGCAATGTGGTCTCGTTCCCCTGGAATACATTGCTCAGCGAATCGCCGACCAGGATAACGTCGATTCCCGATTCATCGAGCAGTGCGGCGGTGGTATAATCGTATGCGGTCAGTGCGGCAATTTTTTCTCCCGATTGCTTACGCTCACGTATGGAAAGTGTGGTTAGTTTTCGTGGTGTTGTTTCGGCAGTCATATAACATGCTCCGGAGTAATTGCCCTTTTTTCCATTTCGGAAATAAAAAATGAATGCGGGCGTTCTTCATATGTACCGTTTGCGAGATTATTAATAACGGCTTCTTTAATCGATGATTTTACCGCCGGGAGATCGAGGCGGCAGGCAGTGAACTCGGAAAGATCGGTGCTCGATTGTTCCATTGTTCGCTTTATTCGCTTTTTGACATCATCATCAACCCGAATAAAATCAACAAGCTGTAGATGTTTCTTCCCCGTCAGGATCGATCCATGTTGTAACGCCGTACTACCACCGTCTTCACGGGTATATCTCCTCTGTGCGCTTCCAACAAGCTTGCGTCCGCCAAGTTGGATCTCATACTCGCTGCTCGCCGTAAAACACGACACGGATTTCTTTTCCTTGTAGAGTGTATTAAAATCCTGTTTTGTTCCGGCAAACATTACATTATAGCCAACGGCATTCAATCCTTCGACAAGCGTCCGGCTTACCCGCTCGTAGATATCATTGACGCTCAGACGGGTCGCATCCATAACCACGCTGTACGTGATTTCCTCGGCATGGAACACTGCGCGTCCACCGGTGGGTCTGCGCACTATATCATACCCTCCCCGTTTTAAGGCATCGAGGTGTACATCATCGATCGATTGATGAAAACCAAGTGACAGCGCATACGGCGACCACCCGTATAACCTGAAGACGGGCTGCCGGGTTGCCGGGAACCATGATCGTGCAAGCCATTCGTCAAGTTGCATATTTTCAAGACCCTTCCGGTCGCCCGAATCGAAGAAAATCAACATAGGCAGCATCAGCGGACTTTTGCCGGAATGATTCCCCGTTTGCTTTTTTGAATGAAGTCGATGATTTTTTCAACTTCGGGAATTTTTCCGTCCATTGCAGTCAGTTTTTGCAGCGCCTGGGATACGTTCAATTTCGATCGGTAGATCACGTGATAGGTATCGGCGATCGTTTGAATGGTATTCGGGCTGAATCCGCGTCTCCGTAGACCGATCAGGTTCAATCCTTCGTACGATAGCGGATGACCGCCTGCAAGAACATACGGCGGGACATCTTTACTGACACGAAACAGCGCTCCGATCATTGCGTTCGTACCGATTGTTACAAATTGATGTACACCCGTTAACCCGCCGATGATAACATTGTCTTGGATGGTAACGTGACCGGAAAGATTGACGGAGTTTGCAAGAATGATACCGTCGCCAAGCACACAATCATGAGCTACGTGTGAGTATGCCATCAGCAGGCAATTTTTTCCGACTGTGGTTCTGTTTGTCGCCGTTGTGCCGCGGCTTATTGTTGCACATTCGCGTACCACGGTCATATCGCCGATTACAACTACCGTCGGTTCTCCTTTGTACTTCAGGTCCTGCGGTTGGCTTCCGATAACCGCACCGGGAAATACCCGCACGCCGTTGCCGAGTCTTGTTCCGGTTGCCAGCACAACATGATGTCCGATCTCACAATCATCACCGATAATAACATTATCTTCTATAACCGAGTATGCACCAACGTTTACATTCGCTCCAAGTTGCGTCCCGGAATCAATAATCGCAGTTGAATGAATTTTAGCAGGCATGTAACATGCTCTCTGGGGTTTGTTCGATTATTGTAATTATTTCTTTTCAGTTTGCTCTATACTTCTACCATTACCGCTATTACCCTGCATATTCGCCGCCGGCTCATCAACGATAGCTGCCATCATATCGGCTTCGGCCACAAGCTTACCATCGACAAATGCTTTTCCGTTTACCTGACAAGTTCGACTCCTGCGATTAGTCATCGTCACTTCATAGATGAGCTGATCTCCCGGAAACACCGGTTTGCGGAATTTTGCATTATTAATTCCCATAAAGAACACCATTTTTCCTTCGGTGTTATCCGTCCCGTTGAGGAGTAAAATACCGCCTGTTTGCGCCATACCTTCAATGATGAGCACGCCGGGCATAACAGGATACCCGGGAAAGTGTCCCTGGAAAAATTCCTCGTTAACGGATACGTTCTTCACTCCGACTATGCGCTCTTCCATTTCGAAGTCGATTATTTTATCGACCAGGAGAAACGGATACCGGTGCGGTAAAATACGTTTGATCGCGTTTATATCGAAAATGTATCCTTCTTTTTTCTCATGCTGATACTTGCTTACAAGCTTCTTCTGACGATATAATCGCTTCACCATTCGTGCAAACTCTATGTTATGCGCATGGCCCGGACGGGCGGCCAGTATCTGTGCTTTCAACGGAACGCCGATAAGCGAAAGATCGCCGATTAAATCGAGAAGTTTATGGCGGGCTGGTTCGTTTTTATAACGAAGCGTATTATCGTTCAATATGCCGTTGCTTCCGAGTATGACCGATCCGGATATGCCGAGTTTTTTTGAAATTCTTTTTAATTCCTCGTGATCAAGTTCACGATCGACGATGACTATTGCATTATCGAGATTGCCTCCCCGGATCAATCCTTGCTCGTATAATTGTTCTACCTCATGGAGAAAGCAGAATGTACGGGCAGGCGCATATTCCGATATGAACTCCTGTTCGAGACTGAACAAACTTGTGTGCTGACTTCCGAGTGCCGGATTTTGATAATCGACCATTATAGTTACACGAAAGTCGTCGGTTGGAAGCGCTACAATATCGACGCCTTTTTCCTCGTTTTTATAATACACTGTTTGATCGATAATCAGATAATCTTTCGGCGCATTTTGTTTTTCAAAATCCGCTTTCAGCAACGCATCCACAAACGGTTTCGAGCTGCCGTCGCCGATAGGCGGTTCGTTATTATCCATTTCAATGATAACATTATCTATCTGCAAGCCGACCAGCGCAGCCATCACGTGTTCGATTGTATGAATTTGCGCCTCTCCGATTGCGATGGTTGTTCCCCGCGACACATCGACAACAAAATCAATATCTGCAGGAATTTCCGGTTTCCCTCCGAGATCTACCCGTCGAAACCTGATACCGGTATTTTCCGGCGCCGGTTTAAATGTCATATTGGTTGTGTTCCCGGTATGAATTCCGACTCCGGATAGGGTTACCGGGCGTTTAATGGTTCGTTGTTGAACTAACATAACCGCTCTTTATATTATGAAACGAATACAATTTATGATGATGTGCCTGTATCAACTGCCGAGTTCTTCAGTTGTGCGATTTCCTTTTTTAAGTTTTCAATATCTTTTACCAACTCCGGCAGTTGACGAATGACCGCTTCAATTCGCAGCGCCCTGCCGTGTTCTTTTGCCGGATAACCGAAATAGGTACCAGGTTTTTTCAGAGACTTGGGCACCCCCGATTGCGCGGCAATAATTACATTATCTGTTATCTCTATATGGCCCACAATCCCAACCTGACCCGCAAGTATGCACTGCTTCCCGATCTTCGTACTGCCGGATATTCCCGTCTGAGCAGCGATAACAGTATTTTTACCGATTACTACATTATGCGCAACTTGAATGAGATTATCAAGTTTTACACCTTTACAAATTTTGGTTTCACCCATCGTCGCACGATCGATTGAACAATTTGATCCGATTTCTACGTCGTCCTCAATTACGACTATACCGGTTTGCGGAATCTTCGAATAGGAGCCATCATCCTGAGGCACAAAACCAAAGCCATCGCTGCCGACAACCGTGCCTGAATGAATAATCACTCGTGAGCCGATTATACATCCTTCCCGTATGGAAATATTCGGGTACAAGAGAGTTTCGTCACCAATTTGTACATTATCTCCGAGCACGGTACCGTGGGCAACAACGGTTCTGTCGCCGAGTTTACAATTTTCCCCAATCACGACGTGCGCACCAATTCGCACCTCATCGCCAAGTTGTGCGGTATCGGCAATCATCGCTGTATGATGAATACCCGGTGGTAAAATATCCGGAGGCGGATAAAACATATGTAACACCCGTAAGAATGAAGTATATGCATCTTCTACTTTAAGCAGCACGGGTAAAGTGGGTTGTTCGGGAAGTTTTTCTTTTGCGATGGAACGTGAAACTATTACAGCCGAGGCGTTAGTGACAGCAAGATATTTCAGGTATTTGGGATTAGAGATAAATGCTATGTGTCCTTCGCCGGCCTCTTCAATTTTTGCGACGCCCTGTATTACAATGCCGCCATCACCGATCACCTCTGCTTGTATTTTTTCTGCTATATCGTTAACGGTCATGACGGCACGCTTTTTATTGCATTTCGAGAACGCGTTGAAGGACTTTCTGAGTCAAGTCATACCTCTCATTGGCGTACATAAGTAAAATATCGCCGCTTTGATCGAGTACGTAATCGTACTCTTCTTCCTCGGCAATTTCCTGTATTGCGAGAAAAATGCGATCCTGAATCGGCCGGATGAGTTCTTCCTGAAATCGAAAGAGTTCTCCATCCTGCCCGAACTTACGGTCGCGGAATTCGGCGATCTGTCGATCGAGATCCATCAACTCACGCTCTGCCTCCGCGCGTCTTTGATCGCTCATAATCAACTTCATTTTATCGTACTCTTCAAATTTACGCTGCCAGGAGCGCTGCATCTCCGACAGTTCGTTCTGCCAGTCACTTACCATTTCATCGAGCTGGCGCTGGGCTTCCTGGGCTTCGGGCAACTGATCCATAATTGCATCGGAATTAATATACCCGATTTTGACCGATTGTGCAAACAAAAACATCGGGACGGTCAATAGAACAAACGTATAGATCACTCTCTTTTTCATTGTCTTACACCGGTTTATTATCGTTTAATTTATTGACTGCCGCGTTTCAGGTAATCGAGTACTTTAAACGTTACATCGAATCGCCGCTCTGCATAAAGAAGAACACCAACTTCATCGGATTTATCAAGAACAAGATTGAGGTTTTCCTGTTGTGCAATAACTTCAATTGCATCGAGGATCTTCTGGCGGACCGGTTGAAAGATTCTTTCAAATTCCGTTGCAGCCGCCCCACCCTGTCCAAACCTTTCCATCCTGAACTGATTTATTTCCTGTTCCAATTCGACAAGCCGTTGTTGCTCCTCAATCCGGGCTTGTTCGGTCATCATTCCTTGTTTCCTCTGAAAATCGTCGTAATTTTCCTGAAGTTGTTGAATTTTGTCTCGTAGTTCGTTCTCCCAGCCAACGACTATATTTTCATACTGTCGCTGTGCTCGCTGAGCGTCTTCAAATTGCGTCATTATTACACCGGAATTAACAAAACCGAAACGTAGCTGCTGAGCAGAAGCTTGTTGATCAATTGCCGTATTAAGAATAAGTGCAATTGCTAACGCTAATACTCCTGTAAAGAGACTGGTTTTAGTTATCATCACACTACACCTCTATTATGTTGAATAATGTTTGTTTACTGTTAATAAAATTACATTCCACGACCAAACTGGAAGTGAAACTTCCATCCATCCGGCTTACCGTCACGCGGGAAAACATCGTCGAAGCCATACGCATAATCAAAACCGATCATACCGAGCGGTTGAACAAGCATTCGCACCCCAATACCTGCCGATCGACGCAGATCACCGAAATCGGCGCTCCTGAAATCCGGCCAGACATTTCCGGCCTCGACAAAGGCAAGCAGAAAGATCGGAATCGGGTTTAGGGTCGGTGCGAACCGGAATTCTAAAGTATGTAGCGCCATTGCCTTACCGCCGATTTCCTGATTGTTCCGTAATGGTCCGACTTTACGGTCTTCGTACCCGCGCAATGGCGTCACGTTAAACTGACCGATTCCGGTACCTCCCATAAAGAATAATTCGAGCGGTGGAATGATCGTATCATCGTGAAACGGGAATAAGACCGACGTTTGTGTACTCAGCGATAGTGCAAACTGATTTGAATTAAATACCGGGGTATACCACTTTGCTTCGAAGGTATGGCGATGGAATTCAACCGTTCCGGGAAGTAATGGACCGCCCGCGATTTCATTGGTTATAGCGACATTCGATCCGCGGGTCGGAAAAATCGGGTTATCTACGCTGTTTCGACGAATAATCTGTGCAACACTAAATTGTGTCGTAACACCAACGGGAAATTGATCCCGTCCGTCAATAACATCGTTTCGTTGACCGCGCACTATCCAATCACCCCGGAAATAGTCATCGGGCCACATAAACCTTCGACCGATCCTTACCGAGCCGCCGGTTTGCCGTAGATCATACCAAAATAAATATCTGGTATCATATACATTAACGCCGAAAAGTGTCGGAGTATCGTACAGCCAGGGCTCGGTAAATGAAATACTGAATGTACGGTAACTGCCCGCTTCTCCGAATTGCCAGTCAAATGAAAGCTGTTGACCGCCGCCGCCGCGCAACGGACGGCGCAAATCGAAGTTATTAAAACTCAGACCGAGACCGCCGGTAAAACCCCACCCCTGCGCATATCCGACCGAAGCATTAAACGTATCGCTCGATTTTTCTTCGAGGTTAAAGACAATGTTAACCGTCTCTTCGTCCTCAAGATACTGACTCGGTTCCATAGTTTCGGG
>PWTU01000088.1 GCA_003562775.1 Ignavibacteriales bacterium | reverse complement strand
CTCGTCGGTAATGCCGTCGACGAGGTAGTCCATCTCGCTGTCGCCGAGATTCTGAAACGGAAGAACAACAAGCATTTTTCTCTCTTCCGTTATAGTGGCGATCTCTTTCGATGATGAGAAAAATACATACCACCCCACGACTATTGCAACTATTACAATGCCGATTATAGCGCCTGCCTTTTGATATGGAAACGAAGCAGCCCGTGTCTCTCGTGTATGCGATTTACTTTGTGAATCCCTTATCCCGGAGACAGGCCTTTGCCCTGAACCTTTCTTCAATCTTTTCAGATCGATCAACATATCGTCAACCGATTGGTATCGATCGGCAGGATCTTTCTCAAGTGCACGGTTGAGGATATGAACCAATTCGGGCGGTGCACCCGGCAGATATGTTTGAACCGGATGCGGATCTTCGTTCACGATTGAATAGACCATCGCCGCTTCGTGCTCACCGCGGAAGGGTTTTTGACCCGTGAGCATTTCATAGAACACAACACCAAACGAAAATATATCCGAGCGGTGATCTACCTCTCCACCTTCGATTTGCTCAGGCGACATATAGCCAAGCGTGCCGACGGTGCTTCGGGATTTGGTAAGGTTTTCCGTGCCCTTTAGTTTTGCAAGCCCGAAGTCCATCACCTTGATGCGATTGTCTTCGGTTACCATAATGTTTTCGGGTTTAATGTCCCTGTGGACGACGTCTTTTTTGTGGGCTTGCTGAAGGGCTTCGGCGATCTGGATGGAAAAGTTTATTGCTTGCTCCACGGAAAGACCCCCCTGTGGTCCCCCCTTGGTAAGGGGGGACGATCTCATTTTCTCACGAAGCGTTACTCCATCAACAAACTCCATCACGATAAATTGATTACCGTCGTGTTCATCCACATTATGTATTGTACATATGTGCGGATGATTCAGCGCCGCGGCGGCTTTGGCTTCGCGGATAAAACGTTGTTTGTCGTCTTCGGACTTTGTGAGATGGGGCGGAAGAAATTTCAACGCGACGGTGCGGTCGAGTTTGGTGTCGTGGGCTTTGTAGACTACTCCCATTCCACCTTCTCCTAACTTTTCCTCAATTCGATAATGAGATATAGTTTGTCCAATCATATCTGATCTATATTGTTATTATCTGATAGTAATAGTTGGCAACGATTTTCTCTCACGTTCAACCATCTTTTTAACGTTTTCGATAATTTGTCGGAACCGATCAAAATTACGAATGTCTTCAAAAGAAGGATCGACCATAGCGTACCGGTAATGCCGCCACCCGTTCGCTACTGCCAGTTCCAGATATGAATAAACTTGTTCCGTTTCCCCAAGCATAGCGTACGATACAGCCAATTCATATGGATAGATATAGTGTTCATTATCAGCTTCCAGTTCATTTTGAGCGTCATAGATTCTTCTTTGAACCTGCTCCCGGAAATTAACGACGTCTCCCTTTTTCTTATAAATATAGCTTACTCCGGGTGTCGGAAATTTCATCGTACCCATTTCGACTCTCCCCGAAAACGGATTATCGGTTTTTTCATAATATTCCAACGCCGTTTCATAATTATTATCCAGCAATTCGATATAAGCTCTCAATGAATTCAAGGATGAATTATCGGGATCCAGGTGAAGCACAAATTCACTCTCTTCGCGCGCGTTATCAATTTTACCATACAGTGTGTAATAGACGGAGAGTGCGATACGCGGACTGCTGAAATCGGGTAAATAATGCAGTGCTTGCCGGAGATACCGCTCCGTATTTTCCGGACTATCAAGATAGAGGTAAAGCATTCCGGAGCTATAATATGGCCAGGGATCGGTCCGTGCACGCAAATCGAATGATTTCTGGAAGTAAAAAGCTGCCTTATCAAATGCCCCCTGATGCAGAAATATTAGCCCGACATTATTATATGCAATATCCTGGTTCGGATTAAGCTCTATAGCCTTTAAATTTGATTCGATTGCGTTCTTAAATGCTCCTTTGGCGAGATATGCAAGACCGAGCGCTTTATGCCCCTCCGCTGCGTCAGGATCAAGGTGAATGGCCTGTTCGCTGGAAGTAATAGCCGAATCGACCCAATCACGGGAATAATTAAATCGAATAACACGTTGCCCGTATGCATCCCCCAATCCAGCATACGCAAGAGCGAAGCCAGGATCTTTGTCGATCGCATTTTTAAAAAACTCTATTGCACTCTCATTATGTTCTCTTCGGTAGCGGGAATATGATTCACGGCCCCGCAGATAATAATCATATGCATCAAGGTTAGCAGTCGGCTGCCGCTCTATGGATTGCTTCTCCTCGGGTGAAAGCGTGATCTGCAGTGCAGAGGCAATTTGAGTGGCAACGTCTGTTTGAATCGCAAATATGTCATCGATAGTTCTATCGTATGTATCACCCCAAAGCGATTCGTTCGTCCGAATGTCGATCAATTGACTGTTGATCCTTACGCGGTTTCCCACCCGGCGGACGCTCCCCTCTAAAATCGTGGCGACACCAAGTTCATCCCCGATATCACTGATTGACAGGTTACTCCCTTTATATCGCATCATGGAACTTCGGGACATAACCCTGAGATCTGAAATCCTCGATAACTGAATGATTATATCCTCGGTGATTCCGTCTGTAAAGTACTCATTCTCGGGGTCGGGACTGAGATTTTCGAGAGGGAGCACCGCAATCGAAATCCGCTCCCTGGTGGCGATATATCCTTCTTCAGCCTGTTCCGATTTAAACAAATAAAATGCAACGATTAGAAGCACAATGATCAACGGAACAATAAATTTCATGGTTTTACGCAACCGATGGACCGAAAAGCCGGTGGTATCTGGTGTCGATGAGGCGGTATTCGAATGTGAAGATGAAGAAACTTCATTCCATATCGTGCTCTTCATTTCATGTAATCCGGTTAATACGTCAAGCATTGTTTGAAATCGCTTATCCCGGTCTTTTTCGAGCAAACGATGAACAAGACGAATAAGGTCCGGCGATGCATCGGGGATATAATTGGTAAGCGATTCCGGCTCCTGATTTATGATAGAATATACCAACGCTGCCTGATGTTCACCTGCGAACGGAAGCCGGCCTGTCAGGAGTTCGTAAATGACAACTCCGAATGAGAAAATATCCGATCGGTGATCGACACTCTCACCCTGGATTTGTTCGGGCGACATATATCCAATGGTTCCGAC
This sequence comes from Ignavibacteriales bacterium, assembly GCA_003562775.1. Classification (GTDB taxonomy): domain Bacteria; phylum Bacteroidota; class Ignavibacteria; order T3Sed10-11; family T3Sed10-11; genus T3Sed10-11. The sequence goes on along the minus strand of PWTU01000088.1, from coordinate 6,147 downwards.
GGTACCTCCGGCAGCAGTAATATTTGCCGCTCCTTTAAGCTTAGCCAGGCCGAAGTCCATTACTTTGATGCGGTTGTCTTCGGTCACCATGATATTTTCCGGTTTGATGTCGCGGTGAACGATGCCTTTTTTGTGTGCTTGCTGGAGGGCTTCGGCGATCTGGATGGCGTAGTCTATTGCGGTTGTCAGTGATCGGTTGTCGGTTGCCGGTGATTCTGACCTCTGATTTCTGACCTCTGATCTCTGACCGCCGACCTCTGATCTCTGACCTCTGATTTCTGACTTCTGGCGTAGGGTTACTCCATCAACAAACTCCATCACGATAAATTGATTACCGTCGTGTTCATCCACATTATGTATCGTACATATGTGCGGATGATTCAGCGCCGCGGCGGCTTTGGCTTCACATATGAAACGTTGTTTATCCTCATCGGTAGCGGTGAGATGCGGAGGGAGAAATTTCAGCGCAACAGTGCGGTCGAGTTTCGTGTCGTGGGCTTTATAAACAACGCCCATACCTCCTTCGCCTGATTTCTTCAGTATTTTGTAATGGGAAATTGTATTACCTATCATAATAAAAAGCTCGCTATTGATAAGAAGGAATTACAGATTGTATAAAATCTTATTTACTCAACCTTCACGATCATCGTCGGTGAATCGTCACGCGGATCCGATTTCTCGCCTGATGCAAGAGAAAGTGAAAATGTATAATTTATTTTTTGAGCATTACCTTTTACCGGTATAGGGTGATACTTTTTATCTGCTTTAACGGTAAATGGAAAACTTTTCTTTGAAATACCAGGGGGAGTACAGTTGAGTCTGTATTCATGGGAATCAAGCGATTTAAACTCTAAATCCTTTCGCCGATGTATATATATTGTCTCGCCGTCTATAATTTTATTGTCCATTAAAAAATGGTTGTCCTGTAGATCTATTTTTTTTGACATAAAGGTATCTCCTCTGTTAATGGGTGATTTATTTTCTTTATCCGCGGATGAATGCGGATCGACACGAATTTATTTCGTTCCGTCTGCCTGCTGTCATCTTGGCAGGGTTACAAAGAGATATGTGAAATCAGTTACTATGCCGACTATGCTTCTGAATGAAATCTATATACCGCGCATCTCCCCGTAAATCATTGAAAGCGGGATTGCGGTTTATATCTTCGACTGAAAATCCGTTCTCAATCGACCGTATCAGCCAATCGATCGCTTCGGTCCGCTTATCGAGTTTTTCGAAAACACCTGCGATATTCATAAGCACGTTAACCTCGCCGGGTTCCATACGTATTGCGCGCTGTAAAAATTCTTCCGCATTTTCCGCATCGTCCAGATCGACGTTATATGAAGCAAGACTCACAAGCAGTCCGGCATCCCTCGGATTTACTTCGAGACGTCCCTCTGCAATAGATTTCGCCCGCCGGAGTGCATCGCGTGAATTATCCATCAACGGCGGTGTAGAGTTTTTATAAGCGCTTGCGAGATACGACCATACTCTATAATCGGTATCATTTAATTCAAGGGCCTTCGAATACATATCCGCGGCAGCATCATAATTGCCGTCATAGTAATACATTGTACCGAGGTTTGCGTAGACACCGTAATTCGGACGTATCTCGACAGATTTATTGAACATTGCAATCGCATCATCGCGCCGGTTCAGATAATAATACATTGCGCCGAGATTACGGTACGCGCTCGCATTCGACGGCGTTAGTTCTATGACCGTGCTAAATTGTTCTGCCGCTTCGTCAAACTTCCCGTAGCGTGAATAGAATACGCCAAGCTCGGCATATCCCGCCCAGTATCCGGGCTTCATTTCAATCGCTTTTCGATATGTTGCTTCCGCTTCATTGATTCGTTGCTGCGCCATGAATGCCCGCGCGCGTCCGCGGTATGCCTCAAAATTCGAAGCATCGATTTCCAGCGCACGCCCGAGCGCATAGTGCGCCTCTTCATACTCACCGGTCTCGATGAACAGCAGCCCGAGTGTCGTGTACACGGGGGATAATGCATTATCAATTTCTATTGCTCGCTGTGAGTATTCGAGAGCCGGCTGCAGCCACTGTACATCTTCCGTATGCCGGTACAAGTAAAGATGCGCATCACCTAACGCCGCATAAGCAAGTGCGAATCCGGGATCTTCGCGCAAAGCGCGTCTGAACAATTCGATCGCCGTTTCGATTTCAGCGATAATATCGAAACGCTGAAGGTGTCCTTTCCCCTGTACATAAAATTCATACGCGCCCGGAACGGTCGTGCCGCCCGCCGTCAATATGCGCCGTGCTTCGGGCTGTAATTCGATATTGAGCATTCCGGCCAATTTGAAAACAGCTTCGTCCTGCAGCACGGATTTCTCGATAAAGATATCGTCGATAATTTTCGAGTCCAGCTGCCTGAGTGTTACCGCATCGATAAGATTAATGGTAACCCGCACACCTCTGTCCAGCCGCTGTACACTTCCGGTAATAACCAGATTGACGCCGAACGATGCGTGCGCTTCGGAAGCGCTTGTGATACCGGCCGAGCGTGTTTCGCTTGCCGGTACAACCCAGTATGCTCCCTGAAACTGTTCGAGTTGTGAAAGCTTGCTCGTCAACGTCTCCACAAGTCCGTCGCAGAATGCCTGGTTCTCCGGATTACCGCCGATATTCATAAACGGCAGCACCGCAATTTGCTTCACCTCCGGTACTGAAGGAGGATAAAAAACATGTGTCACCATCTGCCGTTTCGATGGAGATAAAACCAATAATAAAAAAAGAGCCACTACAATAATAACTGCAGCGATGAGGGATGTTTTTCGTATACTTTCAGGGAGAATCGACTTACGCTTTTCCGGTACGATCGAACGGGGTTTACCCGCCGGCATCTGATATGTATCGATGGTGCCGTCGCGCAGCGCTTCGAGATGCAGCAGTACATCGTGAATGGTTTGATATCTGCTTCCGGGATTCTTCTCAATTGTTTTATTGATAATCCATTCGAGTTCTTCGGGCAGATCCGGATTTATTTCCGTAACCGGCTGCGGATTGTCGTTGGTGATCGCATACATCATCGCATGAAAATAATCGCTCTGGAAGGGATGTTTTCCGGTCACCATTTCATACAGGACAATACCGAACGAGAAAATATCGCTTCGCTGATCGACATCGTTATTATTGACCTGCTCGGGCGACATATACGCAGCGGTGCCGATAGTAGAGCCGCTTTTTGTGAATTGCGCCTGACCGGCTAACTTCGCCAATCCGAAATCGACGATCTTCACCTCACCACGATTGGTAATCATTATATTCCCGGGTTTAATATCGCGATGCGTTATTTTTGACTCGTGTGCGCGGTGTAAACCCTTCGCTAACTGGATCGCGATATCGAGCGCTTCGGGCAATTCGACGACTCCCCGCTTTAATCTGGATTGCAGCGACTCTCCTTCATAGTACGCCATTGAAATAAAGAGAGTGCCGTCGTCACTTTCGTCGATCTCGTAGACCGTACAAACGTTCGGGTGATCAAGCGCGGATGCGGCCTTCGCTTCACGAATGAAACGTTCTTTTTCGATCTCACCAGGTTGAGCGTGAGCGGGAAGGAACTTCAACGCGACGGTGCGATCGAGTTTGGTGTCGTGGGCCCGATACACTACTCCCATACCACCTTCACCAATTTTATCGAGGATATTATAATGTGAAATCATTGTGCCGATCATAAACTCAAACCTTAATTTTATATTTTATCTTATCGCAATTCGATTCACTTCTTCGAACCAGTTTAAAACTACGTTGAGTTTGCTGTGTGTATTTCCGATACCCTGTTGCGCAACGATCATGGTTTTGCCGTCGGGACTCACATCGAAGTTTTGCAATCGTTCGACGGTCATAACGGGTTCTTCACGTCCGATATCGATAGTTCCGGTTCGGTGCGTAACGGACACGGAATATATAGTATCCTGCCGACTGTAATAAATCTTGTTACCTTGTGAGTTCCATATCGGTGTGAACCCGCCTCCGTTAGAAATTCTCCATTTCCCGCTTCCTTCGGGGAAGGGTTGAACGTACACTTCTGCAGTACCGGTTTCGAACGATACATACGTTATCCACCTGCCGTCGGGTGAAATTGACGGGGAAAATTCAGTGGCCGGAGTCACGATAAACGGACGCAGCTTCGGTTCTCCATCCGGTGAATACACCCAGATATCGGCGCGCGTGTCGACGCCCGTTACGACGTATGCAAGAAATTTCCCGTCCGGAGACCATGACGAGGGGAACGGATTTCCTTCCTGATCAAACAACTTTTGAGGCGTGCCCCCGCCGTCGGCGGTAATAGTATATATTTGATAGGTTCCGTCCAGATTCGATGAAAAGGCAATCTGCGAACCGTCGGGAAGCCATTCCGCTCTCCAGTTATCTGCCGAAAAAGTAAGCGGAGAGAGAATATCACGGCGAAGATCATATATCCCGACGTGATACGTCGAACCGTATATGATGACAAGCAGCCGTGTGCCGTCCGGAGAGAAGATCGGTTCGCCGAAACTTTTTCCCGTAGATTGCAATTCTCTTTTATTTCCGTTTTCATCGATGAGTGTAAGAATCGTCGGTGAATACTCCACACCACCCGGTGCATATACAATTGTCCCGTTGTTCGCGATACTCACCCACGCAAAACCGCCGCCGCCTTCAACACGAATATTGTCGAGCACAGGGAGCGCTTCTCCCGTTACCGTGAGACTTTTCAGACTAAACGGCACAGCCATAAGCGTCGAGCCGCGCATATATGAAATATGACCTGTTTTCAGATACCGGGCATCCGTTCCTCCCCTGAATAGAACCCGGTGCTCGCCGGTCGCTATATCGGCAACTGCAATACGGGCATCATCCCATGCCGCACCCGTCCAGATAGTAAACAATGCCGCTTTGCCTCCCGGAAGCATTCGCGGAAGTATGTGTCCGCGTTCACCGGCTTCGACGTTGAGCGTCGTAAGCGGCCGGGGAGTCGAACCGGCATCCGATGAAACTATCCAGAGCGGACTTCCCCACTCCGGCGTAAAGACGATATTTCCGTCCTCACCCCAGCTTGCCGATTGATTCGGCTGTATATCGCATATTGCAATCGGTGTTCCGCCGGCAAGAGATATTTTCATAAGCTTCCCCCGGGCTATAAACCCGATCCACCGACCGTCGGGAGAAAAAAACGGATCGGTGATACCCAACCCTTTCGTATTCGGTAACGGTCGCGCGTTAAAATTGTCCATTTCCCTGATATAGAGCTGCTCGTTCTCTCCTTTGCCGGCAAGATATACAAGACGGGCGCCGTCGGGTGATATACTGAAATTAATAAATTCAAGGTCTTCATTTTCTGCAGGCAGTATTAATCTGGTAACGGGAGTGTGTCGGGTATCAGATCGTGAGGCGATTCCCAACATCAATCCTGCACCGAGTAAAAGTGCTATGAGTACAATAACCGCATATGGCAGGAAAGAACGTTTCGGCGCCGGTGTACGTAATTGCGAAATACCCGATGTTGTTTGTACCGGTTTTGAAATTCTTGAGGTCGACGATGTCGTTTGCCTGAGCGCTTTCAGATCGGCGATTAGATCATCGGCATGCTGGTAACGCATCGAAGGATCTTTCGACAATGCTTTAAATACAATGCGTTCCAGTTCCATCGGTACACCCGACCGTAACGCGGTAACCGGTTCGGGGTCTTCGTTGATCAATGAATACACGACCACCTGTTCGAACTCACCTTTGAACGGCAGTTGTCCGGTTATCATTTCATACAAAACCACACCGAGCGACCAGAGATCCGAACGGTGATCGAGCTTTTCACCCTGCGCCTGCTCGGGCGACATATACGCAACCGTTCCGAGCGTACTGCCGAGTTTTGTAAGCTGCACGCTTCCGCCGGATAATTTTGCAAGTCCGAAATCCATTATCTTTACCCGTCCGTTGGCGGTAATCATAATGTTGGCGCTTTTGATATCCCGATGAATAATCCCTTTCTCGTGTGCTGCCTGGAGACCTTCCGCTATCTGAATTGCATTGTCGATCGCTTCTTTTAGTTTCATCGGCGAGGTAACTACTTTGTCCTTGACCGTTTGTCCGTCGACGTATTCCATCGCGATATACGTTTGTACGCCGGAGGATGCGTCTCCGGT
>PWTU01000476.1 GCA_003562775.1 Ignavibacteriales bacterium | reverse complement strand
GTAGCTAAATTCGCTCTGCGCCCGGCAGAAGACGGCAATGTGGAGATTATGAAGCGTTTCTGGAAATTTCCGACTCTTCCGGGAACGGTTCCGGCGCCGCTGGTCTACGCCGACCTCCTGGCAACCGGTGACACCCGTTGCATCGAAACGGCCGATATGATTTACAAGGATATCCTCAGTGGACTTGAGAAGCAGGGCTGAGCTGGAGTACCTGGGAGACTTGATTGGGGCGATCCACAGCGCGGCACCCGAAACTCAGTGGCTGCTTGTCGGTGCCACGGCCAGAGACTTGTTGACCTATTACGGGCATGGAATCCAGGTGCCTCGGGCAACCGAGGATGTCGATCTGGGGGTGGCGGTCACGGACTGGACTCACTTTCAAGACATACGCCATCGGCTACTGGAGTCCGATTTGTTCGTTGAGGTTCCCAATGTCTCACATCAGGTGAGGTACCAATCGCAGGTTCGTGTGGACCTGATTCCTTTTGGCGGCGTGGAACGATCTGATGGAACGATTGCCTGGCCACCTGCCGGAATTCCCCAAATGACCGTGACAGGTTTTGCAGAGGCCCTGCGGGAAGCCCAGAACATCATTCTTCCGGGTGCTCGCACAGTCGCCGTGGTCAGCCTGCCCATGCTCGTTTTTCTGAAAATGATTGCCTGGTCGGACCGCCATGAGCGTCGGCCGGGCGTTGATGTTGCTGATGCCGTGTTCATTCTTGCCAACTATCTGGACTGCGGCAATCGGAACCGGCTATTCGAGGATGAAGCCGATCTCGTTGACGACCCGGACTTTGACTATGAACTAGCGGGAGCAAACCTGGCTGGAAGAGACCTGAGAAGAATCCTCACCAAGACAAAACCAGGAAGTTCCCCGATGATTGAAACCCTGAAAGAAATCATCCAGTCCCAGCTCGCGACAACCTCACCCGGTCTCATGCTGCAACAGCTCCCCGCTCAGCAACTGGACCAATCAGCTCGTTTGCTGGAAAGTTTTCTCAATGGATTGACAACCGAGCTTCCGTGACGAGAGCTCTGGTGCAGAAGGGGCATCGAACCGGGATTTTGTCAAACGGCTTGCCCATTTGGCTCCGCAAATCTACTGGGCTAGCTCACCAACCACCGCCCCCGCTCGAAAATCGCCAGCTGCGCCTCCGAAAACGGCGTGGCGAGCTCACACCGCCAATGCCGCGAGTGTTCAGTGTAAACGCAAGCCACGACAGTGCCTGTCACCAACGAGTCGTTGCCGTGCGTCCGCACTCTCGGAGTTTCCTTTGTCCACAGCCCGCCTGGAGACCTTTCGATTATCACCTGCATCAGGTCCCTGCTCCTGGCATAATCAGGTCCAGTCGGCACCAGGGGCTGTCATGTCGAAAAAGCATCAAACTACCCGTTCTCCGCTGAAAGCAAAACCCGTACGGACGCCCGGGCAATCGCTGCAGCAGGCCAGAATTGACCTGTTTTTCGACAAGTTGATATTGCCGTTCACCATCACTTTAGTGCTGTTCATCATGACACTCATAAAGTGGTACGAAGAGTGGTCAGGCATGCAAACCTCCCCCTGGAGCTGGTCGATACTTTTCGCTGCAGCACTGCTGTTTCTGGGCTACAGGCTGCTCAAGCTGATTCCTCATGTAAAAAAGCTGCGTTTTGCCGAAGAAGGTGAGAAGATCGTCGGTCAGTACCTGGAGCGACTGCGCGAACAGGGCTTCCAAGTTTTCCACGACATTATTGGCGACGGCTTCAACATCGACCACGTGCTGATTGGCCCGGCCGGAGTCTTTACCGTGGAAACCAAAACTTGGAGCAAGCCAGCCAAGGGTGAAACCAAAATTATGTTCGACGGCGAAAAGCTCACCGCCTGGGGCAGAGAGCCGGACCGAAACCCGCTGATTCAAGCGCGCGCACAAACAGGATGGCTCAAGGTCCTGTTGGAAGAAAGCACCGGCCAAGCCACTACCGTGCGGCCAGTTATTCTGTTCCCCGGGTGGTATATCGAAAATACCGGTAAGGAGCCAAACGCCCCCTGGGTCCTCAATCCCAAGGCACTGCCAGCATTCTTGAAGAACGCTCCGGTCCGGCTGGAGCCTTCCCAAATCGCTCAGCTCAGCCTTCATCTCAGTCGTTTCATTCGCTGTAGCGAAGTCGAGCGCGAACAAGCCCGCCGGTCCATGTTTCGAAGCGATAAAGGACCGGGTAGCCAGCTTGGATTGTAAACACGCACGGGCGTCGATAGGTTTCAGACTATTATGCCTAATTAGCTTGCCGCCAATTCATCTGCATGAGTACCAACGAGCGTTGCCCATTCTGCAAGCCCGATCCCAACCTGGTCATTTTTGACTCAGGGGCAGTCATCGCCCTGTGGGACCACTACCCCGTCACCCCCGGCCACGCTCTCATCATCCCCCGCCGCCACGTCGCGGACTGGTTCGAAGCCACATCCGAAGAACAGCACGCCTTGACCGAGGCGCTGACAATCGCCCGCCAAACCATCCAGGAAAAGCATAAGCCCGACGGCTTCAACATCGGCATCAACATCGGCGAAGCCGCCGGCCAGACCATCTTCCACTTGCACATCCACCTGATCCCGCGCTACAAGGGTGACGAGGCCGACCCGCGTGGCGGGGTGCGAAAGCTGTTTCCGGAGAAAGCCAGGTACTGGGAGGAGACTTGAAACCCGACGAAGCCATTCGCTTCCTTCGCCAGTTCCAGGAACTGCTGGCCGAGGGCGGCTTCGTCGCCACCTACAAGTTCGCCTTGCTGCAAGCACTTGCCGACCTGTCCGTGGAGAATGGCGCCGCAGCGGACGGCTCACTGCCGCTGCATGTCGAACAGATCGCCGAAAAGTTCATCGAGTACTACTGGAACCAGGCCAGGCCATTTCAGAGCCAGGTACTCAGGCAGAACACCAGGGGTCAGGCTGAAGTAGTGCGCCTGGTCGAGCAGTTTCGAGCGCAGACCGACGGCAGGCTAGGGCGGCTCCAGGCCTCGCAGAAGGCATGGTCCAGCCTCAAGCGCCGGGTTGCCGGCATCGTCATCAAGATGCCGCTTTGGAAACTGCAAACCGTCGGCAATCGCCAGAATGAGTTTCTGTATCGAAAACGCGATTACAACAATCGTACCATCCGCTTGCTCCCCGGCGTACCCGAGGCCTTACGTAGCTTTCATCCTCTGCTGAGCGGCATGATTCGCGGCGGCTGGATCAGCCAGATCCACCGCATCAAGGGCAACCGCGACGTACTCGGCCCCGGTGGCGAACTGGAGGCATTCCTGTTCGGCACCGACCGGAACTCGCTGACCCAGTACCGGGATCTGCTCCGGCGCCACCAGACCGGCGAGTGCTTCTATTGCGGCAAGAAAGTCAACGATGAAGGCGATCTCGACCACTTCATCCCATGGTCCCGCTACCCGCTGGACCTGGGCCATAACTTCGTATTTGCCCACAAGGGCTGCAACAATGCCAAGCGCGACTACCTGGCCGCATCCGTCCATATCGAACGCTGGCGTATGCAGAATCTCGACGATGGGCATCTTCTGGCTCGGGCATTCGATCAGACCGGATTGGTGCATGATCTCGAGCGATCACTTTTGATTGCCCGATGGGCGTATCAGCAGGGTCAGGCCAGCCAGGCTCGATTGTGGTTGAGAAAAGGTGAGTTCGAGCCCTGCGATTATCGCTGGCAGGCCGCCCTGGGCACCCCGGGAGGTCTTCGGCTTGCCGCGGATGAAGAGACTCCCAATTATCAGTGAGTGCCCGCCACACTGAATCGTTGCAGATTCTCGGAAATGTTGTCGTCGGCGACTCGCGCAAGAACGGCCTGGCATAATCCCCCCTGATGGGCAACGAGCGTGACAAGTATTTCGGCCTTCATGAAAGCCTGCTGACCCCCCAACTCCGGGAACGCCTGGCTGAATTGGGACTTGAGGAGTTGGCGGATTGGGATACTCACCCTGATCGTGAAACTCTGTCTGCTTCAGTCGGTACTCACTTGGCCCATGCATTTTCCGCAGCTTTAATCGAACTTCGGAAGAAAGATCGCCGCGAATGGGAGGCCTGCCTGCAGACGTTTTCTGATGCCCTGCAGGAAGCAGGCACACCCCTTGCAGATGTAATTTCTCAGATCCCGGCACTGCCATTTCAGCGATTGCTGGAGATCAGACGCCCCGATCAGGCCCAGGTGGGAGCAAGCAATACTCGGCGCCCGGATATACCACTCGCCGTTTCGGCTTTGCTGACTGGCTCGCGTCATTCGCCCAGCCTGGTCACTCAGATCGAGAAAGAACTGGCCAGCGCTGACCAGGCCGATTGGTTGGTGGCATTTATCAAGTTCAGTGGGATACGTGCTCTAAAAAGCGCGCTGCAACGCTTTACCGAGATTCCCCGACCGGATGGCCAACCGCGTCTCAGGGTCGCTACAACCTCCTACCTGGGTGCGACTGATCTCAAGGCCATTGAAGTCCTTCTCGGTCTTCCGAATACCGAAGTGCGGGTGTCTTATGACACGCATCGAACCCGACTGCACGCCAAAGCCTATATGTTTCACCGTAACACCGGATTCGGTACTGCCTACGTAGGATCGGCCAATGTCTCCCGAGTTGCCCTGGATGAAGGGCTTGAGTGGACAGCCCGGATCAGCCAAAGCGAATTGCCCTATCTGTGGCGTCAGATCAAAGCCGGTTTCGAGATGCACTGGTCCGACCCGGCTGAGTTCGAGCCGCTCACACACCAGGATCTGGGCCGCCTGCAAGCATCACTAGTCAACGAACGTCAGGGCCCGGTCAAGGCCGACCGCCAGGCCTACCGCTTTTTCGATCTGCAGCCTTACGGCTTCCAGCAGGAAATCCTCGACACCATCGAGGCAGAACGCCAGGATGGTATCGACAGACACCTGGTGATCGCTGCGACCGGAACCGGCAAGACCATGATTGCAGCGTTCGACTATCGCCGCTACGCCAACCAGGTGGCATCCACCAATCGTCCGACGCTGCTATTTGTCGCCCATCGCGAGGAAATTCTCAAACAGGCACTGGAAACCTTTCGTCACGTCTTGAAGGACTCCGAATTCGGCGACCTGCTCGTTGGCGGCCATCGCCCCGATCAATCGCGACACCTTTTCTGCTCGGTGCAGAGCTGGCACTCACGAGACTTAGGCAGGCTTGCCCCCAATCATTTCGATTACGTCGTCCTTGACGAGGCCCACCATGCCAAGGCGAACAGCTACCAGGCCATCATCGACCACATCCAACCGCAGGTGCTGCTCGGTCTGACTGCAACCCCGGAACGTACCGATGGCCGAGATATTCGCGATGACTTCGGTGGTCGATTCACCCACGAGCTCAGACTGCCCGATGCCATTGAGGCACGTCGCCTGGCACCGTTTCACTATTTCGGTATCCACGATGCCGAAGGCGTGGACTTCAGCGGCCTGGCCTGGCAGCGCGGCGGCTACCGGACCGAGGATCTCGACCGGATCATCGGTGTCAACGAGCGTCGCGCTCGCTGGGTGCTCAACAACCTGTTGGATCACGTGGCAGAGCCTGATCGATTTCGGGCTTTGGGCTTCTGTGTGAGCCAGGCCCACGCCCGGTTCATGGCCCGGTACTTCGATACCTGCGGCATCCCCGCTGCTGCTCTGACCGCCGATTCACCACGTGAAGAGCGGCTCCGAGTGCAGCGGGACCTGATCGACAACAAGATTCGTATCATCTTTACCGTGGACCTCTACAACGAAGGTGTGGACATCCCGGAAGTCGACACCGTGCTGTTCCTTCGGCCCACCGAAAGTCTGACGGTCTACCTGCAGCAATTGGGACGGGGCCTGAGACTGCACGAGGACAAGGCACACCTGACCGTTCTGGACTTCATCGCGCCGCAACACCGTCGATTCAGGTTTGCCGATCGATTCCGGGCCCTGAGCAGCCGAACCCACGAGCGTATCGACCATCAGGTTGAATCCGGATTTCCCTGGCTGCCTGCCGGTTGCCTGATCAAGCTGGATCGGAAATCCACCAACATCGTGCTGAAAAACATTCGCGAAACGCTGGACCAGCGCAAGCCCGAAATCATTCGCCAGTTGCAGGCACTGCGCCTGGAACAAGGCGACCGTCCAGGGCTACAGCGCATGCTCAACTGGCTGCACTTTGACGAGCCGGATCCACTGATCAAGCGTGGTCTCCCTTGCCGACTGATGGAGGCAGCAGGCGGTCCGTCCCACTCTGGACTGGAACCCTTCGAGGCGACCCTGATCAACGGCTTGCGTCAACTAGCGATCGCCACCGACCGGCAGGTGCTCCAGGCGCTGAGCGAATTACTGACAGAAAAGCCGCGCGAGGAAGCCCAATGGCGGATGCGCACCAGTCTGGGCCTCAGTCTGATTTGGGGCAAGAAACGACCCGGCGACGGCTCCGAACAGGAAGTCATCGAGTTCATTCGAGATCAGTCTGGCCTGCGCGACGACCTGATTGATCTGATTGATTACCGACTAAAACACCTGCTTCCAGCATCCAAGCAGTTTTTCCCCGATCTTGCCGGCGTACTCGAACTGCACGCCAGCTATACCCGCGAGCAGATCCTGTTGGCGCTTGGGAAGGGCACTTTCGCGCAACCGGCCAGTCACCGCGAAGGTGTGCTCCACCTGCCGGATCGGAAGGTCGACGCCTTCTTCGTCACCATCGAGAAAGCAGAAAAGGATTTCGCCCCAACCACACTCTACGAGGACTATGCCCTCAGTCCGGAACTCTTCCACTGGCAGAGCCAATCGACCACCACCCCCGAATCCCCTACCGGCAAGCGCTACATCCGTCATCGCGAGCTCGGATACCAGCCGATGTTGTTCGTGCGGCAAGGAAAACGCCTGGCCAACGGCCTGACTGAACCATTCCAGTTTGTCGGCCCCGTGGACTACGTCCGCCACGAAGGCAGCAAGCCCATGAGTATCGTATGGCGCATGCAACACCCCCTGCCAGCCCGGGTCTACCGGCAGTGCAGGCGCGAGGCAGTTTGAGTTTTCGACTTTTGTTTCAAGGCGCCAGCCAGACCGATGGTTCTTCCAGAATCGTGCAAGTCGATCACGAGTGGGAGTTTAGCGACTTTGAAGCGGACATATTTGCAGACATGCACGGGTCAACATTTTCACTAAAATATTGATAGCAAAGCATTTATAAGATATGATGCCTGGACATTTTTATGGACATTCAGGCAGACAGCATGAGCAGCGATTCTTCGTGGAGCGAAATAGAATTGCGCCTGGACACCGAACGATTCGGCCCGTTCCGGTTTCAGACCGGCGTGGACCCGGCAGCGCTGAACCTGCCCCTGCAGCGTGTTCAGGATGCTCAAGAGCGATTTCGGCGCAGTGGGCTTGCCCAGGTTGCGGTCGAGTTGGAACGCGAGGTGCTGGCCAGCTCCATTTTCGGCACCAACACGATTGAGGGTGGCGAACTGTCCGAAGAGGAAACAGCCACCGCGATGGAGCTATCGCCCCATGAAATAGAAAACATCGAGCAGCAGCGGGCGCGCAACATGCGATCAGCCTACGATTTTGCGCTCGAACAGAGCCGGGATGAGGAGTGGGAGTTATCGCCCGACTATATCCGAGAAATTCACCGTCTGGTCTGTCATGAGCTGCCCCATGAGCGCAATCGACCCGGGCTGCTTCGAGATAACCCAAAGGACCAGATCACCCGGGTTGGTGATGTCGACCATGGTGGCGTTTACAAACCGCCGCAAAATGGGCGTGATGTTTCGATGCTGCTCGATGCACTTTGCGACTGGAACCAGCAGCTCGACCGGGCAGGGTGCCCAGCACCGGTGCGGGCTCCGTTGGTTCACCTCTACTTCGAACTCATCCATCCATTTTGGGACGGCAATGGTCGTGTCGGCCGTGTGCTTGAAGCGTCCATCCTGCTGAACTCCGGTTTTCGTTACGCGCCGTTTGCCATGGCGTGCTTCTACCTGCAACACATCCACCGCTACTTTGCGTTGTTCAATCACTGCCGAAAAGAGGCCGAGAAGAAGCGGGACCGGCCCAACCAGGACTTCGTGGCATTCCACCTTGACGGGTTGCTCGAGGTCATCAACAAGCTGCATGACCGCGTCAATGAGATGGTGGCGCACCTGCTCTTTCTCCATCAGGTTCGCCAGGCCCTGGACGACAAGCGGATCAATCAGCGCCAGTACGCCATTGTCGATTTCATCATGAAGGCGGGCCGCCCCGTTGGCCTCGGAAAGCTGCGCATGGAAACCTGGTACCAGGCACTCTACGAGAAGCTGACCGACAAGACCCGTCGTCGCGACCTTGAGCGTTTGCGCAAACGCGGTTTGATCCAACTAGACGGAAATAACCAGCTCTGGCCGGGTCACATCGACATGGATGCAAACCGGAAAGAAAATAGCTGAATCCAGCCTGGTTCAGAGTCCAGGTCCCCTGAAATTCGCCACCAGCCCCAAATTCAGGCAGAATGGGCTGCGACCGAGTGCGACGGGTGGGGGAACCCGTGAATAAACAGGAACTTTCCGAACGCGACATCTGCACCAAGTACATCGTCCCGGCCCTGGAACGTGCCGGCTGGGATCGCATGCTGCAGATGCGCGAGGAGTTCGAGATTGCCAGGGGGCGCATCATCGTGCGTGGCAAGATGGTTTCTCAAGGGCGACCCCGGCGTGCCGATATCGTGCTTTGCTACAAGCCCAACATCCCCATCGCAGTCATCGAGGCCAAAAGCAACAGGCGCAGTATTGGCGCGGGCATGCAGCAGGCGCTGGACTACGCCGAAAAGTTGAACGCGCCATTCGCCATCACCTCCAACGGCGACGGCTTTGTCCTCCACGACCGCACCGGCCACAGTGACCAGACCGAAACCACTTTGGCGCTGAACGAATTCCCCGGCCCTGACGAACTGTGGGCCCGCTACAGCCGCTGGAAAGGGCTGGACCCGGCAACCGAACAGGTGGTACTTCAGGATTTCCATGACGATGGCGGCGGCAAGACGCCGCGCTACTACCAGCTCAACGCCATCAACGCCAGCATTGAAGCGATCGCCAAGGGCCAGGACCGAATCCTGCTGGTCATGGCCACCGGCACCGGCAAGACCTACACCGCCTTTCAAATCATATGGCGACTGTGGAAAGCCGGACAGGCCAAACGCATTCTGTTTCTGGCCGATCGCAACGTGCTGGTCGATCAGACCATGGTCAACGACTTCCGACCTTTCGGCGGCGCCATGGCTAAGCTCTCGACGCGTTCCAAGACCATCGAGCGCGCCGACGGCAGTGAAATCGGTCTTCCGCTGGCCGTAGACCGCCAGCGCCGCATCGACACCGCCTACGAGATCTATCTTGGCCTGTACCAGGCGATCACCGGCCCCGAT
>PWTU01000117.1 GCA_003562775.1 Ignavibacteriales bacterium | reverse complement strand
CTCTGTAACTGGAAACCGCCGTCAACAAAATGCGTGTGATTATCGATAAATCCCGGCAAAATAAGCTTGCCGCCGGCGTCGATAACCCGTGTCTCTTCATTTATGTAATATTGAATTTCATCGTTTGTTCCAACCGCAATAATTTTACCGTTGAGAATGGCAATTGCCTCTGCAACGGGTTGAATATCATCTACGGTCCAAACATACGCGTTCGTAAACACCTTATCCGCAAGTTGAGCAGATACGATCGCTGTACAGAAAAATATAGGCAGTGTGAGTAAAATCAGTATTTTCATGGCAAGTACTCGAAATATTATAAGGAATTGGGACATACGGAAAAGAACTATAAATATGCAGGTAAGATACCGATAACATTTCTCATATTCAAATACTTATAATTTTTATCGGAAGCACTTGTATATGATTTCAAAACATCATATTATTAATATTAAATAAATCTGCTTGTTTAATATTACTCACCGATATACTGATTCTATGTATCCCTCGAATACATTGCGTAAAGGAGTCTTGTATATGCGCACTATTCTTATTATATGTATCGTAACCCTCATCGTATTGTTATCTTATTCCTGTACTCCCCATTATGACTTTGATGTGATTATCCGCGGGGGTACGGTTTACGACGGCGGCGGAGGCGAACCGTTCGTTGCCGATATTGCAGTACTCGGCGATACCATCCATACAATTGGTTCACTTGGCGACGTTCGCGGCAGGATTGAAATCGACGCCGCCGGCCTTGCCGTTGCACCCGGATTTATAAATATATTAAGCTGGGCGGCAAATCCGCTAATCGAAGACGGGCGATCACAAAGCAATATACGCCAGGGCGTCACCCTTGAGGTTTTCGGAGAAGGATTCACGATGGGACCTTTAAACGAAACCATGAAAAAAGAGATGAAAGAGAGGCAAGGAAGCATTCAATTCGATGTTGAATGGACGACGCTCGATGAGTTTCTCGTTTATCTTACAACCCGCGGCGTATCACCGAACGTCGCATCGCTGGTCGGCGCATCGACGGTACGAATCTATGTACTCGGTTACGAAAACCGTCGTCCTGAACCCGATGAACTTGAGCATATGCGCCGGCTCGTTCGCGAAGCAATGGAAGAGGGTGCGCCGGGCGTCGGAACGGCATTGATATACACGCCGGGGGTGTACGCCGATACCGATGAATTAATTGCACTGGCTGAAGTCGCTGCAGAGTACGGCGGAATATTCACTTCCCATATACGAAGTGAAGGGAACAGATTTGTTGAATCGATCGAAGAACTTTTAACCATTGCCCGCGAGACCGGAGGGCATGCGCATATTTATCATTTGAAAGCTGCAGGTGAAGACAACTGGCATAAACTCGATACGGTTATCGAAATGGTTGAGAATGCGCGGGAGGAGGGTGTATCTATCACCGCAGATATGTACACGTATACCGCGGGCGCAACCGGACTCGATGCGGCAATGCCGCCCTGGGTTCAGGAAGGTGGATACGATATGTGGGCAGAACGCTTAAAAGATCCTGAAGTCCGGGAACAGGTAAAAAAAGAAATGATAACGCCGACGGACGAATGGGAAAATCTTTACCTCGCTTCGGGATCGCCGGACAACGTGATTTTGATAGGGTTCAGGAATCCCGACCTGCAGCATCTAACGGGTAAAACTCTCGCAGAAATTGCAGAAATGAGAGGGCTATCTCCCGAAGAAACCGCTATGGATCTTGTGATTGAAGACGGAAGCAGGGTTGGCGTCGTATACTTTATAATGTCGGAAGAAAATATCCGGAAGAAGGTTGCGCTGCCCTGGGTAACCTACGGATCCGACGCCGGATCGATGGCGCCGGAGGGTGTTTTTCTCGAATCGAATCCGCATCCGCGCGCCTATGGCAATTTTGCACGTTTGCTCGGAAAGTACGTTCGGGAAGAAGAAATAATACCACTCGGAGAAGCTATTCGCAAGCTGACATCATTCCCGGCCGATATACTTTCAATTGACCGTCGAGGAATGCTTACCGAAGGGTATTATGCAGATATAGTAATCCTCAACCCCGAAACCATTCAGGATCACGCAACGTTCGAAGAACCGCATCAATATGCAACCGGTGTTTACCACGTTTTCGTAAACGGTGAACAGGTGCTGCGAGATGGAGAACATACGGGGGCGATGCCGGGTAGAGTTGTCAGAGGACCGGGATGGCGGGGAAGAAATTGAATTACGAGTTACGAATTTGGTACAGAATTATGCAAAAGCAAAATTTTTTTTATTTGATAATTACAGTAATTTTACTGTCCGTATCGTGCAGCGATGATGCGTTGTATTATGATACCTATGATATCTTGATTCATAACGGAACGATTGTTGACGGTACCGGAGTTGAGGGATATCGCGCCGATGTGCTTATTAAGGAAAATAATATTGTATACGTCGGCAGAGTTAATGTTGAAAGAATCGATTCGCGGGAAATTTTCGATGCAACAGGAAAGATTGTCGCTCCCGGATTTATCGATACGCATGCACACGGCGACCCGCTCAGTACTCCGGAATTTGAAAATTTCCTTTCGATGGGCGTGACCACAATAACACTCGGACAGGATGGATCAAGCCCGAGAGTACGGGATATTTCCGAATGGATGGATAAAGTCGATAACGTCGAACCTGGAGTTAATATCGGGATGTTTGTCGGACATGGTACGGTGCGTCGTCTATCGGAAACAGGATACAGCACCGAAGTCGATGAAAATAAGCTCGATAAAATGGCAAAGCTTATTGACAAAGCAATGCAAGCGGGTTGTTTCGGGCTATCGACTGGCCTGGAATACGAACCGGGGAGTCTTGCCGGTATGGATGAACTGGTCGCGATCGCAAAACCGGTCGCCGCGCACGGAGGTTTGATCATGAGTCATATGCGCAGCGAGGACGACGATAAGATCGAAGATGCTATCGATGAATTGATTACACAGGGCATCAACGCCGGACTGCAAAAGGTGCACGTCTCCCACATTAAAATTGTATACGCCAGGGAGGCGTCAAGAGCTGAAACCGTACTTGCAAAAATGGGAGAGGCCCATGAAAAAGGATTACAAGTCACCGCCGACCTTTATCCATACACTGCAAGTTATACGGGAATCGGAATAGTATTTCCGGATTGGGCAAAGCCCCCCAACGATTACGAAGAAGCCGTTGCAACCCGAAGAGATGAACTTGCCGGATACTTACGCGAGCGGGTGATGTATCGCAACGGACCTGAAGCAACACTCTTCGGAACAAAGCCGTGGGCAGGTATGACGCTTGCCGAAGTTGCCGATAAGCTGAACAAACCGTTCGAGGATGTGCTAATCAACGACATCGGTCCCGGCGGGGCAAGCGCTGCGTATTTTGTTATGAACGACGATGTTATGGAACGTTTTCTAATCGATCCATCCGTTATGATAAGCTCCGACGGCAGTCCGACTATGCGGCACCCGCGAGGATACGGGACATTCGCACGGATCATCCAGAAATATGTAAACGAAAAAGAACTGCTCACGCTTGAAGAAGCAATTCATAAAATGACCGGATTGACCGCAAAAACAATCGGATATGATTCCATCGACAAGCCGCGTGGATTTATCAAACCGAACTTCGCCGCCGATCTGGTTATTTTTAGCCCGGAGAATGTCCGCGACCTTGCTACGTTCGAAGAGCCGCATCAACTTGCGCAGGGATTTGATTACGTTATCGTAAATGGAACGCCCGCAATTAAAGACGGAACGTTCACCGGGCAAAGAGCCGGGAGAGTACTGAGAAAATAATCAATAAACATTTATAAATAATAAATACTAAATGGATTACGGCTGGCTTTCGATCATCCCCCCTCTTCTGGCGATCATACTTGCGATAGCAACCCGCCAGGTTTATATATCATTATTCCTCGGCATCCTGGCGGGATGGATAATTCTGTCGGATTGGAATTTTTTTACCGGACTTGCCAACAGCATCGAAGCGCTTGTGCGCGTATTTCAGGATCCGGGTAATACACGTGTGATTATATTTTGCGCTTTGATCGGCGCGCTCATTACCCTGACACAGCGGAGCGGAGGTGTCAACGGCTTTGTAGAGTGGGTACAGAAACGAAACCTTGCCCGCACACCCCGTAGCGCGGCAAGTCTTTCCGGCATTATCGGATTTATAATTTTCATAGAGTCGAGTATTTGTTGCCTGGTTGCAGGTTCCGTTTCCCGTCCGTTGTTTGAGCGCTTACGAATATCGCGCGAGAAACTTGCTTACATTCTCGATTCCACGTCTGCCCCTAAATGCGTTCTTATTCCGCTCAATGCGTGGGGTGCGTATGTAATCGGGTTGCTTGAGCGGGAAGGACTTGAAAACGCCATCGGGATTTTTATCGAAAGCATCCCATTAAATTTTTATGCTATCTTTGTAATCCTGATGGTTGCCTTTATAATTCTGACATTCAAAGATTTCGGTCCG
Organism: Ignavibacteriales bacterium; assembly: GCA_003562775.1. Classification (GTDB taxonomy): domain Bacteria; phylum Bacteroidota; class Ignavibacteria; order T3Sed10-11; family T3Sed10-11; genus T3Sed10-11. The sequence continues at coordinate 4,899 of PWTU01000117.1, read as the reverse complement.
ATGAAGAAAGCCGAGGAACGTGCGCGAACGACGGGGAAAACAATTGCCGACGGCGCAATACCGATGGTGTCCGACGAGATTACATCGATTGAACCGAAAAGCGGCGTCTCCTACCGCGCGCTGAATATGATACTCCCCGTGCTTGCAATGATCATAATGATGCCGATCGGCTTATATATTACCGGCGACGGCAACATCACTGCGGGAACCGGCTCGACGTCTGTTTTATGGTCGGTGCTTCTTGCAATACTTGTCGCCGGCGCGCTGCCGTTGATGCAAAAAATATTTTCATTCAGGGAAGTTTTCGATCTTACATTGAAAGGAATCGGCGGCCTGATGCCGCTTGCCATAGTGATGACACTCGCATTTGCCATCGGCGATGCAAGCCGTGAGCTGGGAACCGGAACATATGTTGCATCGATCGCCGACGACTTTCTACAGCCGGAATACATTGCCGCAATAATATTCGTCACCTCTGCATTTATTGCCTTTTCCACGGGAACAAGTTGGGGTGTTTTTGCCATTATGGTACCGATTGCAATACCGACCGCATTGATAATGGATGTGAGCGTACCGCTTTCCCTCGCGGCGGTTTTAGGAGGCGGTGTATTCGGCGATCACGTATCCCCTATTTCGGATACCACACTCGTTTCTTCAATGGCTGCCGCAAGCGACCACATCGACCACGTACGCACCCAGCTTCCGTACGCAATGGTTGCAGCGGTTGCAGCAACGATATTTTTTGTTGTTTTCGGAATGATCCTGCATTAATTTCTCTATCTTTGATCGCGTGGCTTGATTCAAGATATAAAAAATGCTATATTGAATATTGTATATTGTATACAATATTTCATAACATATCATTTAATAAACCGCGTCGATTATTATGGCAAAAAAAACCTTACCCGAATTTCAATTCGATATTGAAGACCTCAAGCCGCTGAGGGATAAAATTGCATCGACTATTCGCAGTCAGATAATCGAAGGTAATATAATCCCCGGTGAGAAATTGACCGAAACAGGTGTTGCAAACATGCTTGGCATAAGCAGAACCCCCCTCCGTGAAGCATTCTTTCAATTGCATGCTGAAGGATTTGTAAAATTTACTCCCCGCAAAGGAGCGATCGTCAGCGATATATCTATTACCGATGCAAAGGAGACATACGAGATAAAAAATACACTTGAAGGGCTGGCTGCCCGGTTAGCGGCACAGAATGTGACGGATTCACTCATAGACGATCTTGTTTCCATTAACAATCGCCTTGAGGACCAAATCACAAAAAAGAAAAAAGATATTAAACTCATCTTCGATCTTAATGGGAAATTCCATCAAACAATTATCGGTGCATCGGGGAATAAAAAACTATCCGAAATGCTCATAGTGATTCGCAGGCAAACCCAACGGTATAATTATATATATCTTTCTCTATTATCCCGGCTTGAGGATTCAATCTCCGATCATGTAAAAATAATAAATGCTCTCCGGAAGAAAGATGCCGAATTAGCCGAGCAGCTTGCAAAACGTCACAGTGAATCGGCGCAAAAAATATTATGTGAATATATGAAGAGCAAATCGCTTTCGAAAGAATAACCGGGTTTTGTTTAAACGTTGAAACAAAAGGATGTTGTACATGAAAAAATTAAGAATTGCGGTCATTGGATACGGGAACATCGGGTGCGGTGCGCTTGAAGCCGTATCGGCTGAACCGGACATGGAACTCGCCGGCGTGGTAGAATTAATTGACGCCCCCCGTCTCCACGCGACGCTTAATGTAAGAAAATGCACAAATTTAAACCGTACAAAATTAGTGAAAGAAATAGACGACCTCGAACGAATCGATGTCGCTCTTATATGTTCACAATCGAGGCGGGTAAAAGAAATAGCTGCCGACTTACTGTCCCGGGGAATCAATACGGTCGACAGCTTCGACGTACACTTCGATATTTTGCAGCTTAGAAACGAACTCGACGTCATCGCAAAAAAACACAACGTTGTAGCCGTTACCTCAGCCGGCTGGGATCCGGGCATCGACTCGGTGGTTCGCGGATTGTTTCTTGCAATGGCGCCGAAAGGGGTTACGTATACGAACTTCGGACCGGGTATGTCTATGGGACACACCTGCGCCGTCAATGCAATGCCGGGAGTAAAGAATTCTCTTTCCATCACCGTCCCCGCGGGAATGGGAATTCACAGAAGAATGGTATATGTTGAACTCGAAGAAGGTGTAAAATTCGAAGACGTCGAAAAAGCCATAAAAACCGATCCTTATTTTGTGAAGGATAGAACGTATGTATACGAAGTTGACAGTGTCGACAATTTAAAAAATGTCGGTCATGGGGTTATGATGGAACGGAACGGCGTATCGGGTTATACACATAACCAGATGATGAAGTTCGAACTTAAAATAGACAATCCTGCACTGACGTCGCAGGTTATGGTATCGGCAGCCCGCGCTGCGGTGAAGCAGTCTCCCGGATGTTATACTATGATCGAAATACCCGTTATTGATTTTTTACACGGAGACAACGATACGCTCATTAAAAATCTGGTATAAGGGGGAAGCAGTGTCTGATCCATATAAACGAAGACTTGTCAATAAAGATTTTTATCATAGTAAAAGCGATATCCGGGGAAAAGTCGTTGTTGTGCTCGATGGCGGTCTTGACAACCGTGAGCTTAAGTTAATCCAACCGATATCCCGCGCATTTCCGAAAGGAAGTATAATCGAATTAATCGGAACCGACGATCCAGGTGCCGGGCCCGGCAAATCAGTAGATGTAATATCATACATCGGATTCATAGAGTTCCAAAACGGCGGTGTATTGCTAACGGGAGATGAGCTTGTCTGGAACGGCAAGATAATCGGAACGATCATCGGCTTCGACGACACACATATGCCCAATCATCAAAATACGGTCATCAAAATGAATACCCGCAAATCGGGACTGGAATTGGGCATTCAAACCAATGATGAAATACTTATTAAAGGATTTACAAACAACTCGAAAGTTTAATTATTGAATATTACTATCTTTTGGAGAATAGAATGAAACCAAACTTGAAATTTCAAATGTACAAAAAGCTGCAACTGGCAACTCCGAAAATATACGAAGAAGCCAAAAAAGCAGCAGATGCATTAAAAATACCGGCAGAATTACGCGGCGCGTTCGGTTTGACCGGTGCAATATCCGGCTGCCCGGCGCCGCTTCGCGAAGATATTGAAAAAGCAATGGCAGCCGAATCAAAAAAAGTGATACCGCTGGCAGTATATGTCGATCAGATCAGAGAGATAATCAAAGAGATGTACGGGGACGATTACGACGCGGCGCCGGTGAATACATGCGAAGCCGGATTGTGGGTCAGTTTCGATACACTTGTTACACCGCCGATGCAGGGACGCGGGGATAACTACCGCACCCGTTACATCGCTCCTCTCGAACGGCATACGCATCATCAGGCATCCTACGGCCGGCCGTTTCCGCCGAAATATAAAGACATACTTGCCGACCGCGGAAGCACTGCCGGTGAATTCGGTTTTCACGGGAAGCGTATGACGAACCTCGACACCGTCCTGGTTCCGCTCGCCGGTGCACAGTACCCGGTTCATGGCATCAAGTATCATCCGGTCCCGCTGTTAAAAAACGTGAAGGCAGGAGAATCCATAGAATTGCTAAGGCAAGCCGCCAAACAACATGAAACAATGCTTACCGGATTCTCATCACTCGGTTACGATACGGCCGGATACGGATACGGAGAGAAGAATTCCGACGGAACTCCGAAGCTATTGAAAGGAATTGCAGAGATAGCGCAATCATACAATGTCCCGTATATCATCGATAATGCGTGGGGATTGCCGTTCATCGGTACGAGCATTAAAAAAGTCGGCGCCGATGTGATGATCTACAGCATGGATAAGGCGACCGGTTCACCGACAAGCGGTCTTATCATCGGGAAGGAAGACGTGCTTGTGACGATTCGCCGTGCATTGGGTATGCATGGCAACCGGTACGGGACCACCTCGTCATACGGTAAAGCAGCATATGTAACGCAGGATCCGGGCAAAGAGGGACTTACGGGGCAGGTTGCTGCGCTAAAAGTATTGCGCGACAAACCGGAAGTAGTAACAAAACCGGTAGACGAATTGTACGAAATTGTCGTCGATGAATTCGGTAAAATAGATTCACGAATAAAAAACGACTTCAAATTCGAGAAAAGTTATAACTGCGGCACGGTTGAAATCAATTACGAAGATAGCTGGAAAGACGGGAAACCCGGCATCCCGATATTCACCATCGAGGATATGTATGCCGGATCGAATCTTTTCCAGGACGGCTTAACGCAGATGGGCGTTATACCGACCATTGCGTATGACGCGAATATTTTCATCTCTCCCGGTCTCGGCACAACCGACGATCACGGCCAACTCATTCACGAACACACACGAATGGCTGTCGGAGCGCTGGTGAAACTTATCGAGATCGTATGCAACCATGCCGGTATCTGGGATTAAACGGTAAATACATGATGGATAATAAAAATGCAAAAGCAATACATCGCGTCGTCGATGCGGTAGATATTGAAACATATCTTCTCTGTAAGAACGAGAGCGAAGGGAAAAAACTTGCATTGCAGCTTGGTGAAGAACTGAATCTCGGAACCGTCGATATTATGTACCAGGAATATGACGGTTACGGTATCCGTGTCCGTTTACGGAAATATATACACAAACCCGGGAAACGATACGGTTGGCTTTCGTCCGGAGAGTCCAGGTAAGAGGCACGTGACAATGGCTAAAAAAATTCTCTGTGTACCGCTCGATCCCGTCCACGACGTCGGTCTGAAATTAATCAAAAGCGCTCTGGAAAAGCACGGTTATGCAACCGATCTTCTATCGCCGG
>PWTU01000130.1 GCA_003562775.1 Ignavibacteriales bacterium | reverse complement strand
TGGCTTTCACAAAATTATCCGAACCCGTTCAATACATCGACTGTTATTGAATATGTATTGCCTGATGCACAGGATGTCCGGATACGTGTGGTCGATACGCTCGGACGTGAAGTAGCGGTCCTCGTCGATGAATCGCTGTCTGCGGGAAGGTATATGGTTCGGTTCGATGCATCCGGTCTTGCATCGGGCGTTTATTTTGCGGTAATGGACGCCGGCAATACAAATAAAGTTAGAAAAATGACGTACGTTCGTTAGATGGAAAAACAAGTTACCATACAGGTCGCAGAATCGGATAAAGAACAAATCCGGGAAAAACTTGAATCGCTCCCCGCATCGCCGGGCGTGTATCAATTCAAGGATAAACAAGGAAGTTTGCTCTACATCGGCAAAGCGCAGTCGATACGAAGCCGTGTACGGCAGTATTTTCAAAATCGCCCGACCGGGAGTCCGCGGCTCGATTTAATGATTTCAAAGATTCACGATCTGGATATCATTCTGACCGACTCCGACGTTGAAGCGTTGATACTCGAAGCTAACCTCGTCAAACAATATAATCCGCGCTATAACGTACGTTTAAAGGACGATAAAAGCTTTCCCTATATCGTCATAACCAGAGAACCGTATCCGCGGGTATTTGTTACCCGTCAGATCAAGCGCGACGGCGCCCGCTACTTCGGACCGTATACCGACGTCAAAACAATGCGGTACGCACTGAAAACGATACGCGATATTTTCAGAATCCGGAGTTGCAATTATTATATAGACGATGAATTTATCCGGCAAAAAAAAGCGCGTATCTGTCTGGACTACCATATTAAAAAATGCGACGGACCCTGTGAAGGATTCATTTCGGAAAAATCGTACAACGACATGATCAACCAGGTCGAGGCATTGTTGAAGGGACGAACGGAAAATTTAAAGCGCCGGTTCGAAGATGAAATGCAGCGTCTCTCCGGTGAGCTGCAATTTGAGGAAGCGGCGGATTTCCGGGATAAGATAAAAGCGCTGGATGTATATTCCGAACACCAAAAAGTTGAAGGCGCAGCGCAAATCGACCGGGATATTTTTGTAACCGCGGCGGAGGGTGACGATGCGTGCGGCGTTGTGTTTAAAATACGAGAGGGTAAACTTATCGGGCGGCAGCATTATTATCTCGATAACGTCGAGGGTAAACCAGAATCCGAAATTCTCGAAAAACTTCTCGAATCGTTTTATCTCAACGATACTTATATTCCGCCCGAGGTTATGGTTTCCTCGAACATAGAAAACAGCGATATGCTTCAACGGTGGTTGAGCGAAAAGGCGGATTATGAGGTCGCGTTGTTGCGGGAAAAAAATGAAAACGACGAAAAGCTGATACGCATGTTCAAGCTCAATGCAAAGTTTTTATTGGATGAGTTGAAGATTCAACGCAAGAAACGCGGCGAGTTCATACCGAAGTCGATTCAATCGCTGCAAAAAGATCTGCGGCTGCAAACTCCACCGATGCGGATCGAATGTTTCGATGTATCCAATATTCAAAGCTCGGATATTGTCGCTTCTATGGTTTGTTTCGATTCGGCAAAACCCAAAAAATCGGAATACAGGAAATTCAAAATTACGGGACTCGATCATCCCGACGATTTTGCAAGCATGAAACAGGCCGTACAACGCCGGTATAAGCGTGTGCTCGAAGAGCAGATGCAGTTGCCGGATCTTATTGTTATCGACGGCGGGAAAGGACAACTCTCAAGCGCGCTCGCCGCGCTGCGCGAGCTGGAAATAACTGATGTGCCGGTTATCGGACTTGCCAAACGGCTTGAGGAAATATACATTCCCGGCGTACCCGATCCTCAGACGCTGCCGAAAACATCTCCCTCCCTCCGCCTGCTTCAACGGATACGGGATGAAGCCCACCGGTTTGCCGTTACCTACCATCGCCGGGTCAGGTCGAAGCGGATGATGCAATCGGATCTGGATATGGTTGAGGGCATCGGGAAAAAGCGCACTAAGATGCTGCTGGAGGTATTCGGTTCCGTGCAGGGAGTTAAGCACGCGACCGAAGAACAACTCGCCGAAACGGTAGGACAAAAACTTGCCGAAAAGATTCGATTGCATTTTCATGGGCAGGTGGAGGAGATTGAAACATAGTGCGATTTTTCTCCCGCGAATCTACACGAATCTGCACGAATTTATTTTTAATGACGGTTACCGAAGATTCGTGTGTGAATTTATTTGAGAATGGAAGTAACGATCCATTTATTGCTATTTTTGTTTATCCTTCGTATTATAATGAGACAATTGTAATAATTAAAAACATCCGAAGTGCTGACCACGCAGCCATTTGCAAATAATGCAGCAATCGAAGCACAAAGGGCGATTAGCTCAGTTGGTTAGAGCGCACGGTTCACATCCGTGAGGTCACTGGTTCAAGTCCAGTATCGCCCACAGAAGTCAGCAACCCCGTTGGGGCAATCCAAGGAGTCATTCTCGTAAGGGCGATTCATGAATCGCCCTTACGAGAAATAGTAAATTTTATTCGTATGGCTATTGATTGGACAAACAATTTCAAAAAGTGCAGAGGCAAATGAATGGCAATGACAATCGATGATAAAATAAAGGATCGAATCAAACAAAATATTGATGCAATAGATCCAAATGCAGAAGCTTATTTATTTGGATCTCGTGCACGCGGCAACGAAGACGCCGATTCTGATTGGGACGTGCTTATTTTAATAAACGAAAATGAAGTCACCGATGAAATTGAGGATAAATTCAGGGATGGTTTATATGATTTGGAATTAGAAACTGGTCAGATTATATCGATTTTTATCTATCCTAAAAAATACTGGAATGATCGCATGGTATTCTCCCCGCTTTATAATAACGTGAAAAAAGAAGGTATCTTGCTTTGAAAACGGAGAACCGTGATGATTATATTAATTATCGTATACGTAGGGCCGAAGAATCTCTCGATGATGCTTTGATATTAATGGAGCGAGGAAAATGGAATGGAGTCGTTAATAGATTATATTATGCATCTTTCTATGCCATAATTGCGCTATTACTGAAAAATGATATTGAAACACGTTCCCACGATGGAGTAAGAACACAATTTGGATTGCATTTTGTTAAAACTGGGAAGATTAATAAAAAATACGGGAAACTTTTTACAAAACTATTTGATTATCGACAAAAAGGAGACTACGGTGATTTATATGATTACGATGAAAATGTAGTTTTCCCGCTTATTGAACAGGTTAGAGATTTTATAAATGTAATAAAATTGAGAATTTATTAATAATGCCAAATAAATCACAGACATTGAATATCAAAGTAGTAGGTAAACGGAGGGTGTTTGATGCCTCGGTGCAGGCTGCACACAATAGAGCGCACGGTTCACATCCGTGAGGTCACTGGTTCAAGTCCAGTATCGCCCACTACTCACCGGCAGCATCCGGTCCTTTTCTTTTTTCACAAACTCTATCATTGCCTGAATGATTTTGTCAACCGATTCGTTCGGAACGCCGTCGGGAGTTGCGGATTTGAAGCGCATATCACACATTTCGTTGACGTAATCGACGACCACAAAACGATGATTTTCTGTGGTCGCAATCTCGGTTGAGAAGAAGTGAAGCCGGCATACCCGATAAATTTTCTTGGTAATGGTGCGAAGTTCGTACAGGTCATATATACGTTCGTCATCGGAGGTGACCGGTTCGTAAATGTAGGTTTCGTCGTCCCACCAGCAGGGTATAACTTTGCCGAATGCATAAAATACCCGGAACCATGCCTTTCGTTCTCCATACTTAACCGGTTTGATTAACTCCTGCAGGAGGTATTTGTCGTCTTCGTAATGTTTTCGCGCTTCGAGGACGTCGTTGAGCGATTGTGCATCCAGCACAACCCCGATGCCTCCGCCGGTGGTGTTAGCCGGTTTAATGATAAATGGTTTACCGATTACAGCAAGCTGATCGTCGGTAAGCTTTGGCGCAGGTTCATGGCGGAACGGAGATATTATGATCGTGTACGGGACTTCGATGTCGTTGGTTAGAAATTCCAGATGCATGGTTGCCTTGTCGGCGGCGCGGTACATCATATCCTGAGGGTTTATGACGGCAATACGCTGATGGAGATCGGAATGCAGCTCCGACTGCATCGAAAATCTGGCAATCGGCTCGAATTCCTCATCGACGTCCGATGCACGATCTAAAATTACACGGAAAAATAGTTTATTTTCCTGTACAAGGCGATATACATCACGGACATTATCCGGATGAATTCGATAAGTGCTAATGCCGTTTCGGTAAGCGATCTCCTCGATACGGTCGATAAAATCTTTATCATATTCCCAGTTCCAGGCAATTGCAAGATCGAATTTTTTACACAATGGTTCCCGCATCGTCAATATATTTACGTTAAAGTTAATATGGGTTGACATCGGTTAATACATGTTAATAATGGTTGCCAAAGCAAAATGTTGAGTTGGGATAATCACGTTATCTATAAAACCGATGGAGACCTTTTTAAACTGTTTAATTTAACTCAATATACAAAATATTACAGAGCGTTAAAAGAACCTTTTGCGTAGAAATCGTCGAGTGACAAAGCTGCAATTATATCCTGCGGCTCCGAATATCCCACCTCCGGGATGCATTCCAGCGCTTGAAAGAAACAATCCTTTAATCGGAGTTTTGTAAGCTGCTAATTCCGGCAATGGTCGAAACATAAACATCTGATCGAGCGTCATTTCAACGTGCATAACATTGGCATTCGGCATATTGTGTTTTGCTTCTATGTCGATGGGAGATTGAATATACCAATCGATAAGAGTGTCACTCGCCCCGGGAGCAAACCGGTCAACGACACTGATGAGTTTTCGAGCTTCCTGTTCACGAATGGTATCCCACATCATTCCATTGCGTAGTTTGTATGGGTAATACTGACCCCAAACGAATAATGTATGTTTGTCTTTTGGAGCAAGGGAGTCATCGATCGCACTGAACGTCATTCCGATTGCGGCGGGATTTTGAGAAGGCAGTCCCTTCAGGAAATCGGCATACGAATCGTTCAGGTATTGTACGCTCGGCGACAGCAATTGTAATCCGTTCAGAATCTCGTTTTGGTCGGCGGCGGGAATTGCATAGCGTGGTAATGTTTCCATTGCACACCGGATTACCATGCCGAAGCCGTTTCCGGTATTTATCTTTTCGACCCGGGATCGAAATGATACGGAGACCGAGTTCTCTAATAATTGCAGAAAAGTTATTTTCACGTGCGCATTAGAAACAACCGCACGGCTGTAATATTTTTCTCCCGTTTTGAGTTCAACTCCGCGAACCTTCTCTCCGGCTGTAAGGATTTTTATGATTTCCGCATTAGTCCGGATTTCTCCACCGTGTGCTTCGATGAAATTCTTCAATGCCTTCGTCAGCATACCGGATCCGCCTCGCGGTCGGGCAGCGCCTTTGAGATGGATCATCGAGTGCCATCCGATAAATTCAGCCGAGGCAGTATCGGTGGGAGGCGGACCGCTCTGGGCGCCCCACCAGGCAAGAGTGGCTTTTAGTTGTTCGCTCTCAAATGTCTCCTCAATCAGCCGGCCGTAGCTTTTCATTATGTTTTGAAGAAGTTCGTTTCTCTTATGCGTCGACTTGCGAAGTTGACTGAGTATGAACGTTTTTCCGATGTTTGCACCCGTGGGCGGCTTTAAGAAGCTTTCGAAAACCGATATATTTAACGGCTGCCAGTCGTTGATAAATGTGCGGTATGCATCGGCGTCTTTTTGTGAAATCGTAGCAATACTCTGGCACGTCGCATCGAGATCCCGATAGAATTTTATAACCGAACCGTCGGGAAAGGGGGCGGACATAAACGGCTCCATCGGAATATAATCGAGACCGTAGCGATGGAGTTCGAGATCGTCGATGATGGGAGTATGGTGGATCATAAAATGTGCCGAGCCGCCGACGTCCATTTTGAATCCGCCGAACATTTCCTCGGTACATACGGCTCCGCCGATGGTATTACGGCGTTCAAAGACGAGTACTTTATATCCCCACATACTCAAATATGCAGCAGTAATCAATCCGTTGTGTCCGCTGCCGATGACAATAACGTCTGCATCATTGTTATTTTTCATTGCAGCTCACCATAATAATTTCGCAGGTATTGCGCGGCGTACCGCGGATCTTGATCGATCGCTCGCCGGATAATGCCGATCGGATCGCGTTGATATGCTTTATCGAAAATACGGTAGGGATCGCTCTGTACGGCTGCATCGGTGATAAGTTCAGGATTTATTCTATATAATTGATCCAGAAGATGGTCACCGTGATGCTCGATTAGAGCGGGGATTATCTCGCGCGGAGGAGCAGAGGTTATTGCCTCTAATATATGCCGGCGGTAGTTTTGCATCAACCATTCAATTGCATCGCCGGGGTTTGCGTGGATTGCCTCGCGAAGCGCAGCGGTGTTGTCGTATGCAATGATTTCGGGTAAATGATCGAACGCCATATATTCTATAACGCCGGCTTCGTCCAGTTCAAGAGCGGTTTGAAGATGTTCCCAGGCGGTCATTTCCGGCTGCCTCCCGCAGCCGGAAATAGTCAGCAGAAGGAGAGTAAGTAATATTATTTTCATATATCTGCGATGATATTATTATTAAAATTATTTGTATTTAGAGTAAAAAAACTTCATGCATTTTCCGAATCCGCTGCCGTTGACACTGTTTGTTCGATCCGATCAACGCCTCACCCCTAAATCCCCCTCTCCGCCGAGCGGAGAGGGGTTTAATGCAAGCAGAAAACGTGCTCACATCTATGTATAATATTATTAATAATCGTAAAAAGACAGGTATAATTCAAGGGATTGGACTTGCAACCCAGTAATATTATTGTATATTTATATGATCTATGCCCGTAGAATATAATAACGATAATATAAAGTGGATAATCCGAATAACGAAAAAGTATTTATAAGCGATTTTCTTTTTACTTCTTTTGCTTCATTCTCTTTTTTCTCCAGTTTCTATTTATTGCTCCCGATCATACCGCTCTATGTCGTGAAACTTGGAGGAACGCCGAGTGAAGTAGGGATTGCATTGGGGATATTTCCAATAGCTTCGATCCTTGCCCGTCCGTTTATCGGGGTGTATGCCGATACCCGGGGGAGGAAACTTTTTATGATAGTCGGAGCGTTTATATTTTTAATATCGGCAATTTTTTATTCGATGACGGCAACACTGTTGGTGTTGTTTATACTTCGATTGTTACACGGTATAGGGATGGCGTCTTTTACGACATCCTCCTCTGCATATATCGCCGATATTATTCCGCAGCGCCGGCGGGGGGAGGCGATGAGTTATTTTGCATCGGCTAATAATCTGGCGTTGGTTATCGGTACCTATATTGCCCTGTCATTAGCCGGCAGCGACAATGGTTTTTCCCTTGTTTTCTATATTGCAGCGATTTTATCTGGTATTTGCATTTTGCTTGTTATGCCGGTCAGAGATACACCATTGGTGAAAAGCGGCAACCAGAGATTCCTGGATAAAACGTTATATAGGCGTGATGTTGTATTCCCTTCGCTTGTCATCGGCGTAGGAGCGTTAACGTACGCCGCGATCATTGCATTTTTGCCTATCCATGCTCAATCGATCGGCATCGGCAATCCGGGGGGGTTTTTTACCTCCTACGGTTTGGCGGTCATTGGAAGCAGAGTTGTTGCATCGAAATTAATCGATAAATATCCCCGACCGAAAGTAATAATCTTTTCGGCTATCCCGATGCTTGTAGCCGTTACAATGCTTGCATTTACACAAAGTTTGCTGCAGTTGATTTTTGTTGCAATATTGTACGGAATAGGTCTGGCTTTTTTGCTCCCCGCGGCGCAGGCGTTTCTTGTGGACAGGGTGAAGAAGGAAGAACGGGCAAAAGCCCTCGGTGTTTTCTTTTCATTCCTTGAGCTCGGGATTGGCGGGGGAGCGATAGTGCTCGGCGTGGTTGCCGAGTATTTTGGTTATCAGTCGGCATTTATCGTTGCATCGATATTGGGAGCTTTTGGAATTGGATTTTTCCATTACGGGCTACGAAGGAATTGGTAATATATAATTATACAATGAGAAATATAGTAAAGGTGTAAGGAAATGAATTCAGAGCAACAATTAAAATATAAGGAAACAGAACCACGTAAAAAGCTTGAAGGCGGCAATCCGCTTCTTGTCTTGCTCCACGGACGCGGAACCGATGAACATGATCTGATCGGTTTAGCTCCGTATCTTGATGAACGATTGCACATTGTCAGCGCACGCGCCCCGTTTCGGTTTCAATGGGGGCCGGGATATGCGTGGTATGACATAGAAGAAGTAGGAAAACCTGATAGAGATAAATTTCCGCAATCCCGTGAAATGATCAAAGAACTTATCGATTCGCTGCAACGAGAAAAAAAAGGTGTAAAAAATAAAACCTTTTTGCTCGGATTCAGCATGGGTTCTGTTATGGCGTGTGCTGTGTCGCTTGCATACCCGGAAATAGTCAAGGGCGTTGTGGCGCATAGCGGTTATATTGCGGAAGGTGATAATACAAACTATAATTGGAATGACGCAAAGAAGGTGGAGTATTTTATAGCGCACGGCGCCGCCGATCCGGTGATTCCCGTTCATTTCGGGAAACGCGCAGAAGAACTTATGAGACAGCACGATATGAATTTCAACTATAAAGAATATCCGATCGCGCACCAGATCAGCGAAGAAAGTTTACGGGATTTTTCTCAATGGTTAAAAGATAGGATCGAAGGATGAGAATAGAGAATAACCAAATTTATTTTGGTAACGAGAGCGCTGCCCGGTTAGTCGAACGATTCGGGAGCCCGCTCTATGTGTATGAGTATGATATTCTCATCAGACAATACGAACAATTGAAAAGTGCATTTAATGAGTCGAATCCCGCCATATTCTATGCCTGTAAAGCGAATTCGAACATCGAGATATTAAAGATATTAAACGGACTCGGCGCCGGCATCGACGCAGTTTCTCCCGGGGAAATATTTCTTGCCCTTCGGGCGGGCTTCGAACCAGATCAAATACTGCTCACCGGCACCAATCTCACGCGGGATGATATAATCTTTGCAGTTGAGAATAACGTTATTGTTAATATAGATAATGTGTCGATGCTGGAGGAAAATGGTGATCTTTTCACCGGCCGCGATGTGTCAATTCGGCTCAATCCCGATATTCATTCCGGCGGACACGCGTATCTCGACACCGGCCATAGCGAGTCAAAGTTTGGTATTCTGCACAAAGATTTTTCTAAAGTAATCGAATTGCTTAAGCGGTACAATGCAAATATTGTCGGTTTGCACCAGCATATCGGTTCGGAAATAACCGAAGCTGATTCGTTGCTGGATAGCATGGACAAACTTTT
>PWTU01000441.1 GCA_003562775.1 Ignavibacteriales bacterium | reverse complement strand
GATTCGGTTACCGAGAATCAACCGCTCGTAGTGCTGGAAGCGATGAAGATGGAAAATGAGATTCGGTCGATCACAAGTGGTACTGTAAAAAAGATACATATACAACCCGGACAGCCAGTGGAAAAGGGACAGCAACTAATTACAATTTTGCCATAACACTTGTTTTTTATACTTTTTTGTCGTAAAATCAACAACAGCGTATCTATCTACTTGTGCAGTTGAGATAAACTACCAATATAAACAAACAACATAGGGAGTATCTCTGTGAAAACATTGAAACTTAGTATTTCGGTACTGACAATCATATTGCTTGCTGGTATGACTGTTCAAGCAGGTGGCTATCAGGTGAACGAACATGGTGCTCGAGCAACTGCTATGGGGGGTGCGGTGTTTGCAAACCTTCAGGATGCATCTGCGATCTATTTTAATCCCGGTGCCCTTGGATATGTACCTGGTACAAGTATTGTAATCGGGAGTACATTGATTTTTCCTTCTGCAAGGTTTGCCGGGCCATCGCCATCCACCACCGAAACAAAAATGGAAAGTAACGTTTTTTATCCATCGGTATTATATGCCTCGCATACCCTGGAAAATGGATTTTCATTTGGCTTAGGAATATTCAATCCATATGGATTAGGAACCGAGTGGGATGAAAACTGGGTAGGACGTTATCTTGGCACCGAAAGCACCTTGAGAACTTTTTTTATAAATCCCACGGTAGGATACCGAATCAGTGATATAGTTGGTATAGGCGCCGGTCTTAATTATGTTCTCTCTACGGTCAAACTTTCTCAAGCTTTAGAATTACGTCTTCCGATCCCGCCTGATTATCCTCAACTTCCGGATGGTATGGCTAAGCTCGAGGGTGATGGGAGTGGTATAGGATGGAATGTGGGGTTATATTTAAAACCTACAAACGATATTAATATCGGCGTTGCATACAGGAGCAAGGTAACAATTGACATTGATGGTGAAGCAGATATTGATGTGAGTGAGGCTGCAGAGGTATTTCCTCCACTACCGCAGCTTCTACCGGGTGGAAAAGCAACGACTGAATTTGTAACCCCGGCCAATCTGCATGTCGGTCTATCATATTTTGGTTTTGAGAATCTTTCAATAAATTTTGGATTCCAGTATGTGTTTTGGGAGGATGTAAAGAAAATTCTTATTGATTTTGAACAGAAAACGGATTTACAGGATACTCAGGAATTATTATTTAACTACGAAAACGGATATATTATAAGAGTCGGCTTCGAGTACGCACTCAATGAGGTGCTTGATATTCGTGCCGGTTATTTATTCGATTCGAATCCTACTCAGGATGAGTATTTAACACCACGATTGCCTGATTCAGACCGTCATGGTATCACTCTCGGTTTTGGTTATAAAATATCAGATCTGGTAACGGTGGATGTTGGCTATATGTACTTGAGTTTTGCTGAAAGAGAAGTAACAAATTCTCAAATAAGCTATCTCCCATTTACATCAGCAGTGAGTGGGATCCTGTTTCCAATGAATGGTACATATAATAGCAGTGCAAACCTCATCGGCCTGAATCTAAAATTCAATTTCTAAACCCACGCAATACATTTGCCAACAAAAAGGGCCCATTATAACTATGGGCTCTTTCATTTTTGTAAATAATTTATAAATTACTGATTATACTGTATTGAAGATGTAACGCCGACACAAGATGAAAGTAGTGTAGTGTTATTGTATTAATCATAAAAATAGGGAGGACTCTTGGAAAACAATTTTAAAACCATTCTCATTGTCTTTATTATTTATACTTGTACCGCGTTACCCGGCTTCGGAGGCGGTTTTCAAGTTAACGAACACGGTGCACGTGGTACCGCACTGGCAGGCGCCGTATTTGCATCCATACAGGATGCATCGGCAATATACTTTAATCCAGGCGCTCTCGGTTATATCGACGGTACAAGCATCGTACTCGGTTCAACGTTAATCTTTCCGGATGCGAAATTTCGCGGTCCGGCGCCGTCAATCGATGAAACATCAATTGAAAAAAGAATGTTTTATCCCTCCGTACTTTACGCATCTCATACCTTGCAAAACAGGCTATCTCTCGGTATAGGTGTATTTAATCCGTACGGACTTGGTACACGATGGCCGTCGGATTGGGTCGGTCGCTTTGTTGCAATAGAGAGCACGCTTCGTACATTTTTTATTAATCCTACCGTTGCCTATAAGATAAACGAATACGTCGGCATCGGTGTCGGATTAAACTATGTTATCGGGACAGTGGAGCTTACGCAGGCGTTATCGTTCGCACCATTTTCCGGAGAAGGCACGGTGAATTTATCAGGCTCGGGAACAGGATTCGGTTGGAACGTTGGCGTATATCTGACGCCTGATCCTAATGTTACAATCGGGCTCGCATATCGCAGCAGTGCTGAAGTGGATTTTGAGGGCGATGCTGAATATCTTGACGTCCCGCCACAATTAATAGAATTGTTACCGGGCAACGAAGTGAGCACCGCAGTTGTTTTGCCTGCAAATTTACACGCCGGGATATCATTTAAGGGAATCGAAAACTTCACTATCAACTTCGGATATCAATATGTATTCTGGGGTGAAGTTGAAGAAATTGTTATTGAATTCGACGACGGGGAAGAAACAGAGAGTCTTGATCTCAATTATTCCGACGGTTACATCATCAGATTTGGAATAGAATATCAGGTGAACCCTGAATTCGCATTGCGAGCCGGCTATCTATTCGATTCAAATCCAACTCCGGATGAATATCTCACTCCCCGCTTACCGGACTCGGATCGGCACGGATTTACCTTCGGTCTTGGTTATAACATTACCGAAACTTTCGGAGTAGATATAGGTTATATGTTCCTGAGATTTGTCGAACGCACTATCGAGAATTCGAATATCGAATTTGCTCTGGGAGCACCAATGAACGGCCGCTATAACGCATCTGCAAATCTTCTTGCAGTAAATTTCCGATTCAATTTTTAAATGATGTTGCACTAAATTAATATGAGGGAAGACATGAAAATACGAATAATGGCTACAGGTATAATGCTGATCTTGCTCCTTGGTTTTTGGGGATGCCAGGATTACAGTGAACTTGATCCGCCTGCGCTGGATCCAGGAGAGATCAATCCAGATGTCTATGTTGCAATAGGAAACAGCTTAACGGCAGGATATCAAAATAATGCATTGTATGAAAGTTCACAGAGATATAGCTTTCCAGCACTTATCGCAAATCAGCTTGGTATCGTGGATTTTGAACAACCATTAATTTCCGATCCGGGAATAGGAGGAAGGTTGAAATTGACATCTCTTTTTCCACCAATTATCGAATTCGATCCAGTAGATGCCGGACAGCCGCTTAACCTTAATCTTGACAGACCTTACAATAATCTTGGAATACCGGAAGCATTGCTTTTTGACGCAATCGACGATACCGACTTTCAAGAAAAATCAGATGAAAGAAATGTTTTTTTTGCACTCATTCTTCGTGATCAATCCCTCGGTAACTCGGTACTGGAACAGGCTCTTTCACTTTCTCCAACATTGGTTACGCTGTGGTTAGGTAACATTGAAATTCTGGCATATGCTACATCTGGAGGTCAGAATCGTCAAACTTTCCAGGCTTTTCCACCTCATATATTTCTTGCGATATATGGACAAGTTTCTCAAACCATTAATCAAACCGATGCAAATGTAGTTGTTGCGAATATCCCGGATATTCGCACCATGCCTTTTTTCACTTTAATCCCACCGTTTGTAGTAGACTTCGATACTAATGAACTGATACTTGTTGACGGGGCACCGGTATTATGGGATGGAGTAACTAGTCCAGATGACTTGGTATTATTACCTGCACTGCCACTAATTCAAACAGGTGTAGGTATTCCACCTGTGCTGGAGGGCGATAAAGGACCACTTCCCCCGGAGGTCGTACTGTCGGCGGCGCAATTGGACATGGTAATCGATTATACGAATAGATATAATCAGGGAATCGAAGAAATAGCTACTGATTTCGGATTCGCTCTAATGGATATTCATTCATCATTCTCAAACATTGCTCAACATGGCTATATTGTTGGAAGTGATACCCTTACAACAGATTATGTAACTGGAGGAATCATTAGCCTAGATGGAATCCATCCAACATCTCGAGGATATGCAATTATAGCTAATCTAATGATTGATGTTATAAATGATCAATGGAATGCGAATATACCAAATGTATCTGTTGGCGCCATTCCAGGGAGCATTCCACTTGGAAAGAAAGGAGAACAGTTATCATTGAAAGAATTATTTAATATAGATCCAAATGTTTATAATGAAGTAAAGGAATTTTTTAAATAGTTATAAAATCATCGAACTTTTTGGCATTATATTTAAGCAGCCCGCCATTGTAAACATATGGCGGGCTTTTTTATTTCTCACTCCGATTTCGTACATTATAGGGGTGTATTTATAAAATAAATATTTCTATATCGTATGAATTTACAAGATCAAAACTCAGAACCCGAAGTAACCCCTGAGCTGGCACAAGAACACGGATTAACCGAATGGGAATACAACAGAATTATCGAGCTCATCGGGCGCGAACCTAATTATACCGAACTCGGTTGTTTCAGCGTTATGTGGAGCGAGCATTGCAGCTATAAGAATTCAATCGCCTTATTAAAAACTCTGCCCAGGAAAGGGGAGAGGCTGCTGGTAGAAGCGGGAGAAGAAAACGCCGGATTGGTCGATATCGGTGACGGTCATGCGATTGCTTTCAAAATCGAAAGCCACAATCATCCATCCGCGATTGAACCGTACCAGGGTGCGGCAACCGGAGTAGGTGGAATCTTGCGGGATATCTTTACGATGGGAGCACGACCTATTGCTGCATTAAATTCACTTCGTTTCGGGGACCTGACCAATCCACGGGTCAAATATCTCTTCAGGAATGTTGTCAAGGGAGTCGGCGACTACGGTAATTGTTTCGGTGTACCGACTGTCGGCGGTGAAGTTTATTTTGACAAATGCTATACCGATAATCCACTGGTAAATGCAATGGCAGTAGGGGTTGTGCGTCACAGTCGAATCGCCACAGCGGTTGCGAAAGGAGTCGGGAACCCGGTAATGATTGTCGGCTCAGCGACCGGCAGAGATGGTATTCATGGCGCGACGTTTGCTTCTGAAGATCTCAGTGAGGAATCTGAAGCCAGGAGACCTTCAGTGCAGGTTGGAGACCCGTTCACAGAGAAACTCTTATTAGAGGCAACACTTGAAGTAATCAAGGCTAACTACCTGATAGGCATACAGGATATGGGTGCAGCCGGAATTATTTGTTCAACATCGGAGATGAGTTTCCGGGGCAGCGCCGGTATGGATATCAATCTCGATCTTGTTCCGACACGAGAAGAAAATATGACAGCGTATGAGATTCTTCTGTCGGAGTCTCAGGAACGCATGTTAATGGTAGTTAAAAATGGCTATGAGGAACGGGTAAAAGATATATTCAAAAAGTGGGATTTGCATTCTGTAGTGATAGGCACAGTAACGGACGACGGATACTTGCATTTCTGGAAAGATAATGACTTGAAAGCGAGCATACCTGCCCGATCGCTTGTATTGGGCGGCGATGCTCCTGTGTATAAAAGAGAAACAAAAAAACCTGAGTACCTTAATGAAATTAAAAATACCGCAATGCATCTTTCCGAACCGTCAGATTATAACGGAGTGTTGCTTCAATTACTTACCTCCTCCAATATAACAAGTAAGCGTTGGGTTTACGAGCAATATGATTCGATGGTACAGACAAATACGGTAATCGGACCGGGTTCGGATGCTGCCGTTATTCGTGTTAAAAAAACCGATAAAGCAATTGCGGTCTCAACAGATTGTAACGGACGATATGTATTTCTGAATCCAAGGCGCGGAGCTCAAATAGCGGTAGCTGAAGCTGCGCGCAACGTCGTTTGCTCCGGCGCCAAACCGGTCGCAATTACCAATTGTTTGAATTTCGGAAATCCCTATGATCCGGAAATTTATTATCAATTCTCCGAAACTATAGCCGGGATGCGTGACGCATGTACTGTATTCGGAACACCTGTTACCGGAGGCAATGTAAGTTTTTATAACGAAAGTCCCACCGACCGTGTATATCCAACGCCGGTAATAGGGATGCTTGGGGTTATCGATAATCTTAACGACACCACACAGTCGGGTTTTAGCAATGAGGGAGATCAAATATTTCTCATTGGCAAAACAACCGGTCACACCGGCGGATCGGAGTATATGGCTTTAATTCACGGAAAAATTCTCGGCGATGCTCCGCTGATAGATCTTCAAAAAGAGAAATTGCTGCAGGATTTTGTTCTGCAGGCAATACAGGATGGATTAATTGAGTCCGCACATGACCTTTCAGAGGGTGGGTTGGCAGTTGCACTTGCCGAGAGCTGCATCACCGGGAATAAGAAGCCAATCGGTGCGAAGATAAAATATAATACTGAACTCCGCCCGGATATGTTTTTATTTGGTGAAGATCAATCACGGATAATAGTTTCAGTGAAAGAATCTAATCTCCTGAAATTTAAGAGGTTATATGACAGATATTTAAGTTTAACCATGCAAGAAATCGGAAACGTCGGCGGCAAAGATCTTGTCGTAAATGATACAATTAAATTAGATGTTGAAGAAATATTTCATCTGTATTATACGAGCATCGAAAAGATAATGAGCAGTGAAAATATTTATAATTGATCCTAAGATAAGAAAATTTTTTGCTTCGATAAGATATTACGCCGTTGGAATTTACGAGCGTTTCAGCTCGGAGCATCTGATGATCCACGGTGCGAGTCTTGCATTTGGTATCATGCTTTGTCTGATTCCGTGGGCATTATTACTGTTTTCCGCATTTGGATTTTTCCTGTCGACGGAAGAATCAATGCAGGTGGTCGAGGAGAACATCAAACAGTTTATACCGTTGCCGGGGTATGAAGATGAAGTACAGCGAGAGATCCATACACGTCTCAACGATCTGGTTGATTACCGTCAAACAGCCGGAATCGTCGGCTTATTCGGCGTATTATGGTTATCGACGTTCCTATTCGGAACCGCACGAACAATTCTTAATGAAATATTTAAGGTAAAGATCTCAAGAAATATATTTATTCAGAAACTCCGTGACTTCCAGGTTTTGATGATCATAGGAGTGCTTTTCGTATTGACCTTGTTTGGAAGCACCGCAGTGTATATAGTGAAGCAGTTTATATTTGATCGTATCGAGATACTTGAAGCTGTGTGGATACCGGGATCATTGCCGATAATAATTAGTTTTACATTTACGTGGATTATGTTTCTGGTTTTATACAGATTCCTGCCGTTTGTAAAACTGCAATTTGATGTTCTGGTAGTGGCGTCAACGTTGTCTGCTATATTATGGGAGGTAGCGAAATATTTCTTTGGCTTATATCTTGCAAACTTCGGCAATATTACACGTATTTTCGGCGCGTTGACAATCTTTGCAGGTACAGCGTTATGGTTATATTATTCATCAATAGTGTTTCTATTCAGCGCAATGGTAGCACAACTGTATCGTGAACGAAAACAATTGCTGAAAAAACATTAATGTCGTATAATATATATTATGTAAAGTAGATTTAATATCCGAAAATTAACTATTCCGGACATTACTCTTTCTTGTCCCCTTCTTTAAGCGATTCCATTTGATATATTTTTAGCGATATCAGTAGTATCAAACCCAGAATCATTATCCCAATAAGTAACAACATATTGAATCGTATTTCAAGGGCCGGCATTTCTATGTTGATAGTATCTATTGTCTCTGAAAAATATATAATTATATATATTAAACAATCAATCATAAATTCATTCTATATAAGCATATATCATCATTGATATCAAGTAAATTATAATAATTACACCAATTGTTTTAATTAATTTGTTATTTCTTTCCATCCTTGATTTCCCATCAAAGAACGGCAATAAAATCAGAACTAATCCCCCTGCCACGAAAACAATATTCACAAGTGCCTCTCCGTCAAATACCCATAGTCGTGACGGTACCATTTTCAGTGTTTGAAACAAAGGCAAGAAATACCATTCGGGTTTAATTCCCTCAGGTGCAGGTTTCAGCAAATCTGCTTCTTCACCGAGTCCCCATGGGAAAATCATTGCAATGCACAACAATAATAATAATGCAATTAACCATGACCGTACGTCACGGAGCACGAAATTCGGGTAGAATTGTAACGCTTCCCTTTTTGGTTTCGAGTTTACCGGCTTGCTTACTCCGTAATATTGGTTTAAAAATAAATGAAATCCGACAAGAAGCAATGTTGCAAGCGGCAAGACGATTATATGCAACGAATACATCCGCGTGAGTGTCGCTGCTCCGATTTCCTGTCCGCCTCTTAATAAGAGCATTACCGATTCACCCACAATAGGTAGTGAGCGTGGAATCTCTGTACCGATTTGAGTTGCATAAAATGCAATTTCATCCCAGGGTAATAAATAACCGGTAAACCCGAACCCGAGCACCAATCCCAGCAAGACGATACCCGAAACCCACATTAATTCACGCGGTGGGCGGTATGCCTGCATGAAGAAAACGGTAATCATGTGAATAAAAAGTACCGCGATCATGAGGTTCGCCGCCCAACTATGGATCGACCTGACCAGCCACCCAAAACGGACTTCATTCATAATAAAAACAATACTTTCATATGCGTGATCCGGAGTCGGACGATAATAAAACATAAGCAATATGCCGGTAATCACCTGAACCATAAAGAAAAACAGCGTTAACCCGCCAAAGTAATACCATATTGAATGACGATGCATCGGCACCTTTTTTGATTTCAGGTGTTCCATAACAGTGTCGACGGGTAATCTGCTGCGAAACCAATCTTTTACTATTCTGCTTATTTTGCTAAACATTGAAGCGGTTTATCCTACACAGTAGTGATCGTTACTTGATTGTTTTCTATTTCGATGGGTATTTTTTCAAGCGGTCTTTTAGCCGGACCGGATACCGGTTGTCCGTCAATATTGAAAATGCTGCCGTGACACGCACAATATATATCCCCCCGTTCTTCACGAAATCCTACAACACATCCAAGATGAGTGCAGTTCGCGCCGAATGCGATGGTCTCCCCTGTATCCTTAGTAATAACGATGACCGGACGTTCACCGAGCTGTACCACAGTGCTTGTATTAGGCTGCATATCGTTAACCGAGCCGATCACTTTAGATCCAATAAACGTACGTGCTGGAGGATAAATAAACTGTATTATCGCTGATATGATAGGTAGTGAAGTTATTGCTCCCCAGAAATATAGTATCCGGTTTAAAACAGTTCTTCTATCTGTTTTTTTACTCATTTAATTGCACCAAGTATAATGTTGT
>PWTU01000535.1 GCA_003562775.1 Ignavibacteriales bacterium | reverse complement strand
CCCAGCACGATTGCCTCGAGAACTATCATCAAAAATAACCGGTTATTTTTCATCCCGATTGACATTAAAACACCGAATTCCTGAATACGTTCGAAGATTGACATCAGAAGTGCATTAATAATCCCGAAGATCATTGCTATACCGATAATCACATAGATAAATATCATCGATTGCTGCGACATATCCATCATTGTCATAAGCAGCGGCATAATCTCCGCATAGCTGAGCACTTCGTATTCATCACCAAGTGATTCCTGCAATGCCGATCGCAATAACGGAACATTCCCGAGGTCCGATGCGATTAAAGCAAACTGGGATATATTTTCTCCAAGTCCCAGCATCTGCTGCGCCGTCGGGAGTGGTATATACACATGCACCCTGTCGAAACCGGACGAGACGGTTTGATACAACCCAACCACCCTGAACATCTCCGACCCGACGCTTCCATCGAGCGAACTTGCCATGCCGACGATACGGTCACCGGGCCCCACCTGAAGCGTTTCGGCAGTCCTTTTGCTTATGACAATCTCATTCGCATCGCCGCTAAAATAGCGTCCTTCAACAACATATTGTTTTATCGTTGTTACATGCTGTTCATCATCAGGTTTTACTCCTATAATGGATACACCGGTCGAATTGTATGCACTGTTCAACAAGCCGAAACTGATAATCCGTTTGCTATAGTGTGCA
Source organism: Ignavibacteriales bacterium (assembly GCA_003562775.1). GTDB lineage: Bacteria > Bacteroidota > Ignavibacteria > T3Sed10-11 > T3Sed10-11 > T3Sed10-11. The sequence continues at coordinate 28,603 of PWTU01000535.1, read as the reverse complement.
ATTTCAGGGTTATCGTGCAATAGGGATTCTACGTTCCCCATATCCGGTAAATAGTTCTGCACGGATTTATTTTCGTTGAAACCGTAACGATTGATCTGGATATGCGCGGTATGAGAACCGATCTGGTTTTCAAAAGACTGATTGAGGAAAGCACCAACAATCGCATCAAAAAAAATAATTATCGCCATCCCGATTACAATCGAACAAAGTATGATGATCGATCGCCGTTTATTGCGCCAAATATTTCGCCAGGCAAGTTTTAGGAGCACAGTTAATGGTCAGTAAATTGTTATTGGTAAATGGTATAAAATTGAAAACAGTTCACGTGTACCTGATGCCTTTCAGTGGTTCCAGTCTCAAAACTTTAAACACCGGGAATAGCGCCACAAAAAACGAGACGACGAGGATCATAAGTGAAGTATTTATATTTATTGAAAAATACTTTACCCATGCCATAATGGGTTCAATTCCATAATATGCGTAAACATCGGCAAACTCGCCGCCGAGTTCAATCGGATTATGATAAAAATAAAAATTGACGCCATAGCCGGCGATATTGGCTGCAATTAATCCTACAAATACAAGCATAACAGTCTCAAGTGCAACCAGTGAGACCAGCGTACGTTGCTTCATTCCGATTGAAAGAATAATACCGAATTCCCGGAAGCGTTCGGTAATGGACATCATCAATGTATTTAAAATACCGAATGCAACAATGATAACAAGCAATAAATAGAAAAGCCAGCCGCCGATTTTGTCGAATTCCATCGCCTCTTTTAAATCGGGCATAACTTCTTCCCAGGTGAGTACGCTGAGTAACTCTACTCCTGCATGTTCAATTGAATGCTGCAGGCGATTCCGAACAGTGTGCACCGCCCGCAGATCGTCGATTCCAATCGCCACCACGTTCACATTGCCGTACATAACGACCAATTCCTGGACCTCCTCTATGTGCATTAGTACGGTCATCATATCGATTTCTTCAGCCCCGAACCGCAGTGCACCGCCGATACAGTACTTCATATTACCCATCGAGCCGTCTGCCCCCTGCGCGATGATAACCACCGTATCGCCGATTGAAACCTGAAGGTTTCGCATTAACCGCTCACCGATGACGATCAGATCGGTTTCCTCAGACGAAATAAATCTTCCCTCTACGACACGTTCATGAAACCGGGAAATAGTCGGTTCCATATCCGGGTCGATGCCGAAGATAGCCGCACCGTAGGAATTATCCCCGAAAGTAATAAGGCCGTCGGCGTAAACGCGCGGCGCGTAGCCGGTTACTTCCGGATCGTTTTGTAAGATGTTCTCAAGCTTTTCATCGAACGGAAACATCAATTGAAGAGAAGGATTATCCTGGTAACCTTCGCGTTGAATTTGCAGGAAACCCGACATCATGCTTGCAGATGTACGAACGCTATGTTCCCACGTCCCATCCTGCATTCCGACAATTACAATAGTGAGGAAAGCGGCAAAGAAAATTGCCCCCATAGTGAGCAACGACCGGCGTTTGTTCCGCCATATGTTCCGCCAGGCAAGTTTGACCAATAATTTCATATCGTTAGAAGTGTTTTATCGCTGCAGTTCTTGCAATGAAAATATACGACTGCTCAACGGAACATCGAATTGTATCTCTATGATTTCGAATGTAGTTTTATGTCCCGGTTTGATATTGTTATGCATAGTCCACGTGGCAGGTATCGTACGTCCGCCTTGTTCGCCGATATCGGAAAACTCCATATACCGGATGAGGTCGCCATGCTCGTCATAGTAATCGATTCGGGCAGGCACATAATCTTTCTGACGGACATAGTAATGCAGCTTCCCCCAGACTATAGCCAAATCGGATCGCGGCATAAGTTCAATAACCCAACAAAGCACCCCATCGATCTCCTCTTCTCCGATAATATCCGTAGAGTAATCCTCTACAAGATTGGTTTCACGCACGATATCGTCGTTCGTAAAATCGGAGCCGTTCCACGATTGCAGCATCATCGACGGCGGGATCTTGATGGTTGTTTCGGTATTTCGGAGATACATCCACATCTCATTACCCACTTTCAGCGTTCTATTGCCTGCTTCGCGGCGCGGAGAATTAATATGAATGAGCGCTTTCTCGTTACCCTTCCAATACGTCTCCATTTCCATAACGCGGGTGAAATTCGGAGTGACGATCGTCATCTTAAACACGCCCTGACTGGTTTCACCTTTCAGCAGGTCTTCAGCCCGCTCGATGATCTCCGTCGCGGTTTGCGCAAGAAGCAACCCGACGAAAAAAATGATTACACAAAATACAATAAATGAATGTCTTACGATTATCAGCTTCATATCATTCGCCCATCATCTAACTATACTATCAATCACAAAATACAAAGTATTTCGCTAAAAGGAAATGATGGGTCTCTATCAACTGGAAATATTTTTGTATTAGTATCGAAGGGATATGTAATATTCGAGGTGCCCGATGTTGAAATCGATGCCGGTGAAACAACCGACCTTGGAACATTAAACATAGAAGAATAACTATCGAAGCATCCCGCCGGATGAGGCGAATATCATCCGGTGGGTGTAAAAATTATTGCGCTTCCGGTATTGCCGGAGGTTTTGCTCCGGTGAGAGCGGCGATATGTGATTCTGCTTCCTTAATTTCGGCTATCCCTTCATAGCGGAATATTTCGTTCTCATCCCCCCGCTCGATAGAGATGATGATTGTCGGTACGTATCTAATCTGGTGCTGCATACCGTACCGGAACCCAACCGGGTTACGGGTATTATACTGATATATCACGGCTTCATACTCCTCCTTCAGATAGTCTATAAAAGGAGCGATCTCCCGGCAGCTCGGACAATCCGGATTGAAAAAGTACATAATTGCATACTTCTCATTCTGTCCGGGGAGTTCTTGTAAAGACGAAAATCCCAATAACACAGAAAGCAGTAAATACATCGGCACACTCCTCAATAATCGATTTTACATTGAATATAGAAAAGTACGTAATCTTTAAATTTCAATCAAGTGGGGATCGCTAAAATGATCAAATTATTGTATTTTCATTTATTATACTTTTGGGCGACACGGCGATATGCCTCCCGGAACGGCACACCGCGTGCAACCAACGAATACACTTCCTCAACGGCAAACAATTCATCGGTCATCGCTGCGGAACATGCGTCAGGCAGCACCGTGAGGTTTTCGAAAACCGGTTTCATAATTTTCAAACTTGCGCCGGTAATAGTGAAGCACTTCAATACCGGTCCCTTGGTTTCCTGTATATCCCGGTGATAACCGGATATGAGGTTTGCAGTGGTGTTCCGCACTTGCAACTCAAGTGCTGCAACCGTATGATATTTGGCGCGAACCAGTTCGAGCACATCGGGATTCTTTTTATGCGGCATAATTGAGCTGCCGGTAGTAATTTTGGCAGACAATTCCAGATACCCTAATTCGGGTAAGCTGAAGAAAATAATATCGGCAGCACATCTGTTTAAGTCATACATAACCTGCGATAAGAGATGGAGAAGCATAGATTCAAATTTTCCGCGGCTATGCTGTGCATACATTGGATTTTTCTGGACTTTTGAAAAGCCGAGCATCTTTGCGGAATATGATCTATCAATATTGAGCGGCACCCCGTAGCCGGCACCGGTGCCGAGCGGAGATTGGTCGATAATACGCCGGACGGATTTCAATAACTGTTTGTTATCGGATAATGCATCCATATACATACCCGCCCATATCCGAAAAGATGACGGCATTGCTTTGCGGGTGTGCGTGTATCCGGGAAACGTAATACCGCCGAACTTCTTCTTAAATTGCCTGATCGAATTTATTAATTCCTCGATATGAGACTCAATGCGGTGCAATTGTGTTTTATAATACAACCGGAGAGCGGTAAGAACCTGATCGTTGCGGGATCTGCCGGTATGAATTTTTTTCCCAAGATCACCGAGCGTGCGTGTCAGATGTTGCTCGATGGCGGTATGCCCGTCTTCCTGTTCCGGCGTGATCGTAAACGTACCTTTGGCTGCGCGTTTCCGGATAGTTTGCAGTTCATCGACCAGTCGTTTGCATTCTTGCTTTGTTAAAACACCGGTATGAGCAAGCATTTTCGCGTGCGCGATCGATGCGATGCAATCGTATTCAATAAGATATCCGTCCGTTAGGTAATCGTCGCCGGCGGTAAACAGTTCAACTTCCTTGTTCAATGCATCTCCGCCGGACCATAGCTTATCGTTCGTATTACTCGGTCGTTCCGTTTCGCCAGGCATATACTTTATCCTTTCGAAGAACAAGATTATGAGCTTTTAATCGAAGCGCGTGTATATTGATAAAACCGGTCGAATCGGTTGCGTCGAATCTCCCTTCGATATCCATGCTCGATTGATCGCGGTCATACAATGACGTCGGCGATTCACGGCCCACCGTGGTGACATTTCCTTTATAGAGAGATACGATAACTTTTCCGTCGATTGCTTCCTGGCTTTTCCTGAAGGCGCTCATAATAAAATCCATTTCGGGTGAGTACCAGAAACCGTTATAAATCAGTTTCGAGAAAGCGGGAATCAAAGTATCGCGAAGATACATCACTTCTTTATCCATTGCAATTCCTTCAAGATCCCGGTGCGCTTGCCAGAGGATGGTCCCGCCGGGAGTTTCATACACGCCGCGCGATTTAATGCCGATAAACCTGTTTTCCACCATATCGAGCCGTCCGATTCCGTTCCTGCTTCCTTGTTCGTTCAGGTACAGAAAAAGTTCAAGCGGGTCGCTTACGGAAAATCCCGGACCGGAAAGGTTTGTAACCCGTACCGGGATGCCGTTTTTAAATTCAATTTCAAGTGATGTCTCCGCATCGGGAGCTTTATGAGGGGAAACGGTTCTGTTGAAAATATTTTCATCGGGACGGTAAACGGGATCTTCGAGAATTCCCGCTTCGTGACTGATATGCATGAGATTTTCATCTTCACTGTACGGCTTTTGGGTGGTTGCATTTACCGGTATATTGTGTTCGTGCGCAAACCTGAGCAGATCGCTTCTCCCTTTGAATTCAGCGAGAAATTCGGGATCCCGCCAGGGAGCTATAATCGTGATAGCCGGATTTAATGCATAACAGCTTAACTCGAATCGCACCTGATCGTTCCCTTTACCGGTTGCGCCGTGCGATACGAACGATGCATTCTCGATCCCTGCTATTTCAATTTGCTTTTGAGCAAGCAGCGGTCGTGCGAGCGCGGTGCCGAGTAAATACCGGCCTTCGTACATCGCATTGCCCTGTAAGGCGGGAAAAATAAATTTCGTCACGAATTCTCTGCGCAGATCAACGACGTACACGCGCGAAGCCCCTGTTGAGTACGCCTTTTTTTCAATAGCGGCGAAATCCTCCTGTTGTCCGACATTTCCGACGAAACATACTACTTCAAACCCTTTTGTTATCAGCCACTTCAATATAATCGATGTATCGAGTCCTCCGCTGTATGCAAGAACGACTTTCTTCTCACCATTATGCATCCGGTTTGCTCCTAAGAATAGAAAAAATTGTTTTGCATAAATATACATATATTCGTATATTTATGCAAAACAATTATCTACTCTTATTTCTATGACCAAACAACCCAGACATTTTACCATACGGGAATTAATTACATCAAAAGAAATTTCAAGTCAGCATCAACTCCGGCGTGAATTACAGAAAAAGGGATTTGTTGTCACTCAGGCAACTCTGTCACGCGACTTGCATGAACTCGGCGTAAGCCGGATTACAACTACATCCGGATCGAAATATATTTTATCAAGAGACAGAAACAGGCAGGACATTCGATTGCTTAGCGGCAAGGAGATTATTTCGATCGATAATAACGAAACCGCTATCGTCATTCATACCCTTCCGGGGTGTGCCAACGCCGTCGCCCAGTACATCGACGCTCAAAATTACGAGGGGATTTTAGGTACGGTTGCGGGAGACGATACGATTCTGGTTATTCCGAAATCGGTAAAAAAAATTTCTACCATATTGAATTATCTGCGCAATTTATTGTCCGGATAACCCAATATGGAAACGGGCGGGTTCATCCGCTTCCCGCCCGGTATACAGACGATTCAATCGGACGACGAGCGTGCGCCAAGCTGCTTGTCCATCATAATGAGCGCGGCGCCGCTGTCGCCCGCCATTTTTAGTTGCTCGAGTACCTCGCTTGCCTGTTGTTCTTCTTCGACCTGCTCCTCGATAAACCATTGAAGCATAATCTGAGCCGGATAATCCTTCTCATCTACGGCTGTTTCGTAGCATGTATTTATAAGGCCGGTGACTTTCTGTTCGTGTTTCAGTGCTTGCTCGAAAAGTGCAACTGGATTTTTAAATTTATTCGGCGGTTCATCGATCTGCTGCAATTTCACTTCTTCACCCCGGTCAAGTAAAAACTGATATATCTTCATCGCATGCTTCACTTCCTCCTGGCTCTGATGCTTGAACCAGTTTGCAAACCCGTTCAAGTTTGTTGCTTCGCAATGCGCTGCCATCGAGAGATATATATAGGCAGAATCCAGTTCGTACTTTATCTGGTTGTTTAAAACCTCGTATAGTTTTTTGCTCATCATAAAGCACATCTCCTTTTAATTATGTGATCGGCATTTTATTATTCTACCTCTTATTTTGGTTTTTCTCTATCACGTTAAAATCATTATAATAATGTTCGAACCGCCACGCCGATGCAGGTATCCTGCACGAGCGTTTTTCCGCTTTCCTCGACTTTTTTTGCAACAGTACCGTCGACCGTTATTCCGGTTTGCAGCCAGATGGTGCCGGCATTCGTTCGTAAGACCTCGTCTATTACAGCCGGTACTTCCTCTGGCTTTCTGAAAACATTAATTATATCTATATCAACGGGGATGCTGGTGAGATCGGGATAACTTTTTTCACCCAGCGACTCCTCGATTGTAGGATTCACTGGTATAATTCTGTAGCCGTTTTTCTGCAGCAACCGGGCGATGTTATAACTATCGCGTTCCGGGTTGTCGGATAAGCCGACTATTGCTATCGTCTTCGATGTAGTAAGAATAGATTCGAGATCGCTCATATTCGTTCTATTTCATTGGTTATGGTTATTTTTCAGTCCCGCTACAATATATGCGTGCAATCGTAACTCGTCGGGCGCTCTCCCGACGAATCCGGCAACCCGCGGAGGATTGATATTGAAATCGCTGTATGCAGACGCCGTCGATCCCTCAATGTAAAGTTTATATTCTTCGTATGCAATTTTCACCGGGACACGGATTTCTTTCGTAACACCATGGACGGTGAGATTACCAACGGCAAGATATTCACCCGCTATATCCTCAAGCGATGTATGTCCCATTCCGATAATCGAGGTAAGCTCGAAAGTAATAACCGGATATTCTTCTACATTAAGTATTTCCCTCACGTCACGATCGCGAGTGGAATTTCCGGATTCGAATGCTTTCGCATTAATCGTTGAATTTGCCCGCACGTTCGACCGGTCACCCAATTCTATCCACGTTATCGCTCCCTGTACATCACTGTTAACACCCTTCACCGTCGTTGTTGCAACGAACGCAAGGCGAATATCCGCGGTATAATATACCTCCGATCCGGGTTCAATGGTAAACCGTAATGTATCTTGCGCGCCGGCAGATGCTTCAGTGACCGGAATGAACAAAAAAAGTATTACGAGAATTTTCATAGTATAGACGAGCATTTGATAGATAAACAAAATAATTCAAAAAATGGTGCGAACGTTTTGGAATTAACTGAAAATAATTTATGTTTTAATTAATTCATACTAAATTGTCCATTTCTCGAAAAATACTTTATGGCAAAATTACATATTCATGCTTATGTACTGCTCTCTGGAGCTTTTTTTCTTTTTGGCTGCGGCGATAGTCCGGCGGACCAACCGGCACACAATCCCGAACGTGAACGGGTCACAGCCGTTGCCGGGTATGAAATCAAACCACGCGATCTATCGCGTTCGGTTCGTGTATCCGGCAATGTAGAACCGCTTCGCTATGTAACTATCGCAAGTCAGATGTCGGGAACGATACGCGACATAACAGTGGAAGAAGGAAACCGCATCAATCAGGGACAAGTTGTGGCAACGCTCGATGTATCGGAGCAGCGCGCCGAATTGGAACGCGCAACCGCATTGCGTGTTCGTGCACAGGCGGAATACGAACGAACGAAAGAGTTATTCGAACGCGACCTTGTAAGCCGGGCGGAATACGATAACGCCCGGGCAGAGCTCAGTGTGACGGAAAGCGACGAGAAACTCTGGCGAACGCGCGTCGACTTCGGTCAAATCCGTTCACCAAAAAATGCAGTCGTAACACGCAGATACGCTGAAGTCGGTGATGCGGTGGGGACAAATGATGCAGTATTTCAAATCACCGATATGAGTATGCTCGTTGTACGCGTCGGCGTTTCGGAACTCGATGCCGTTCATTTAAAAAGTGGAGACGATGTCGACATCAGAATAGATGCCTTTCCCGATACGGATTTTACCGGAACCATAAGACGAATCTTTCCCGGCATCGAAGAAGACAGCCGGCTTGTTACCGTCGAAGTATTACTCGGTAATATCCCCGGGGGAACATTCGTGAGACCGGGCAACCTTGCACGACTTACATTTACCGTCGATCAAAGAGAAGACGTGATTGCCGTGCCGAGCGAATCATTGCTTGCGTCGACGCGGGAAAAATCGTTTGTCTACGTCATTGAAGAGGATCATTTACGACAGCGGGATGTCGTACCCGGTGTGCAACGCCGCAACTGGACGGAGATACGAGAAGGACTCCAGCCGGGAGATATTATCGTGGCGACTAACCCCACGAACCTTGCCGAAGGTACACGAGTGAAAGTTACACAATGGAGAGAATAAGTTTTAAATCCGGAGGAAAAATTGAAAAAAAATTTGAATGCTCGTAAGAACGGTCGCCGGTATACAGGAATATCGAGCGCCTCTATAAAGCGTCCGGTCGGTACCATAGCGATCGCAACGCTCGTTATAGTGCTCGGCTTTTTTATGCTTGAGCGTCTGCCGGTCGATTTGCTCCCCGAATTAAACTATCCGCAAATCCGTGTGACGGTCAACTATCCCGGTACCGCTCCCGAAGTAATGGAAGAACAGGTCACAAGGGTTCTCGAAACCAATCTCGCATCGACCGAAAATCTCGTAAGCATCCGGAGCCGTGCGTCGGAAGGACGTACCAATGTGAATCTCATATTTGAATACGGAACCAATATCGATCTCGCTATGCAGGATGCATCCCGGAATCTCGAACTGGCACGGACTCAACTTCCTCCCGACATATTACCACCGCGATTATATAAATTCGATCCGGCGCAGGATCCCATATACCAGGCGGGGTTCACATCGAGCATACGCTCACCGATGGAGGTTCGCGATTGGCTTGAGAATAATCTCGTTCCGCAGCTCATCTCGATCCACGGCGTCGGAGGTGTCGAAGTTGCAGGCGGTATGATCCGTGAAATACAGGTTATTGTAGACCAGGACCGGCTGTCGTATTACGGGCTTTCAATGCAGCATGTCATCGACGCGGTGGCAATAGAAAACATCGATATTGCAGCGGGACAGGTGACCTCGGAAACGTTCGACGTGATGGCAAAGACCGACGGCAGATTTACTTCAATCGAAGATATCGAGCTTGTAATGATATCGCTGCCAAACTCTAATCGACGTATACAATTATCCGAAGTAGCAACAGTTACGGATACACACCGTGATCAACGAATGTTTGTACGATTGAACGGCGATGCCGCTACACAAGTGTCGGTCACAAAACTTCCGGATGCAAATACCGTACAGGTCGTCGATCAGGTTGCAGCAAAAATGAAAGAGCTGAACGAGAGCGGTTTCATTCCACCTGATATGGAATTCCAGGCAACCCACGATTCGTCGTTCTTCATACGCAGCTCGATCCGGGCGGTCAGCACCGCAGCTATTCTCGGCGGTGTGCTTGCAATGATAGTGGTGATGATGTTCCTCGGGAGTTTTCGAAAAAGTTTTGTAATCGGAATATCCATTCCGATCGCGATTACCGCAACCTTCGCGATGATGGGAGCCGGCAATCTCACACTAAACATTATGAGCTTAGGAGGTCTCGCGCTCGGCGTCGGGTTGCTGCTCGATAATTCGATCGTGATGCTTGAAAATATTTACCGTCACCGCGATCAGTTGAAAAAGAATCCCGACGACGCTGCACACAGCGGCTCTAAGGAAGTATCGTCTGCAATTATCGCCGCGACTATGACGAACCTCGCAGCAGTGCTGCCGTTCCTTTTGATAATCGGTATTGCAGCAATGTTGTTTCGGGAACTCATTCTCACAATTTCATTTGCAATCATAGCATCGCTTGCGGCTGCCCTTACCATCGTGCCAATGTTATCGACATTGTTATCACGGATAAAGTTCAGCAGTGGATTTGCACACACACGGTTTATTAGAGGATTCAATAAAGGCATTTCGGGTCTGACTTCAGGATACCGTTTCTTGATTCAACGCGCCGTACAATGGCGGTATGCAGTGATTGGATCGGCTGTTGCGCTCCTTATCTTCGTGCTCATCCTGATCGGCGATCTCGGGAGTGAGTTTCTTCCGCAGGTCGATGACGGCGGTGTCTCGGTCGGTGTGTTCTTACCGCCGGGTACAACTCCGGAAGAAACAAATCGAGTTTCGCTGATTGTTGAAGACGTGTTTAATGAGATGCCGTATATTGAGAACACATTTGCATTGATCGGCGGACATCTCGGCGGCGGCATAATAAATGAACGCCCTGCGACTGCACGATGGAGTATTCAATTGGTCCCTGCCTCACAACGCCGCGATATGCCGGCAGGACTGTGGGTGGATAAACTGCAAGGGAAACTTGAAGACCTTGAACTTGCGGGTGCACGCATAAACGTTCGCCCACCCCGATTGCAGGGTGTCCGCACCAACATCGCCGGAACCGACATCTCACTCGGCATTGTCGGCGACGATGTGGCGACACTCGATCATATCGGTCGCGACCTGCTCGAACATCTCGATGGTATCGAAGGATTGGCGCGCCTCGAGTTAAGCCGACAGGATCGGAGTCCGTTGCTATCGGTAAATGTCGACCGTGAGCGCGCCGCAGCGCTCGGATTGAAGGTCGTTGAAATCGGTTCGGCAGTACGGAATGCCGTGCACGGCGCGGTAGCGACCCGCTTCAGCACCGGTCGCACCGATTACGATATCCGCGTTATGCTTCCGAAGGAACAGACAACGGATCCCGGAGAACTCGGGAATATAATAGTACACCGAAACAGCAACGGAGCGCCGGTTTACCTGCGCGACGTTGCGGATTTCTCCCTCGGCGACGGACCGGCACACATCGAACGTGAAAATCAGGTACGTGTTATCCGGCTAAGCGGCGACGTGAATACAAGCATTGCGGATGTGGGTACCGTCAACAGCCGAATCCGCGAACGTATGGCGCACTACAATATGCCCGAAGCATACAGTGTAATCTACGGCGGAGAAGAAGAAGCAATCCGCGAAGCAAACAAGAGTATGTTCACCGCTGCAATGCTTGCAATATTTATGGTGTTCGTCGTACTCGCGGTACAATATGAACGTCTGGCAAATCCGCTTGTTATACTCTCGGCGATTCCGTTTGCAGTCGTCGGCGCCGGCTTGATGCTCTTTCTGACCGGAACCAACCTGAGCGCTCCTGTATTACTCGGTGTGATCCTGCTTATCGGTATTGTCGTGAACAATGCAATCCTATTGGTAGAGTATATTGAAATTGGACGGCGAAAACAAAAGTTAACTCCAATACAGGCAGCCGTTGAAGCCGGAACGATACGTTTCCGTCCGATCATGATGACGTCGATGACAACCGTATTCGGCATGATGCCGCTCGCCATCGGTCTCGGTCAGGGCGCCGAATTGATGCGGCCGCTTGCACTCTCGGTTGTAGGCGGATTGTTGACATCGACATTTCTGACCTTGTTCGTTGTTCCGTGTCTCTATATTGTTATAACGGGTATAGCAGAGAAGATAAAATATTTCCTTACAGGCAAGATTTCCGACGAAGAAATGCTCAAAGGATGGTACGACGGCAATGATGAAAAGGCCCGGAAGAAAGGGAAAGCAGAAGAAGCAGTAACGGCGTAATACGTTAGGCGATGAATGACCGGCCTGGTTACATTAATAGGAAATCGAAAGATTGAATGATTTAGATCTTGTTTTATCCAGCGGATGATGCGGTTCGTCCGTGTTAATATTACTTTCATTATATTGAATATCGATATGGTTCAATATAAAACCGAAAACATTACTATTCGTTTTGGGAGTTGTATTCGAGCGTAACAGATTCGCTAATCCCGCAAATCTAACGGTGAATCCGTCCGTATTGAATTTTCTGTTCCCTCTATGTTCTGCCTCCTCGAACCTTCCTCTCCGAATGTATAAGAATTCCAGTATACCGATTTCCCAGCCTGATTTCATTATAGTTTCGGGATTGATTTTTCCGAGTACGACTTCGTTGAAGAAATTTATATCTCCCAATCCGCTCCGGTATTTCCAGCCGGGTTCTTCAATGTAACTGCTCCATAAAGGAGATCGGTGAACTAAAATATCGTTTGCCTCCCTCGTCCATTTTACTGAAAGAGGATGAACGGCTTTTCCTTCTTGTTCGAAAAAAAATCCAAAATTAAGTTCGACACCAATCCGTGCATAGCGGGGAAGCGGGTCGCCGAAGTCCCCGTCAATATAAATGACTTTCTTATCGCCGAGATTGTTCTTCGCCATCCCGAAATTGAAGTCGAAATATGGAAGAAGTGATTCACCTATTCGGAAAGGTTCATCATTAAAGAATGTTTTCTCCCCGATAATGGGAATCGACAGCAGTACACCGTAGTCATACGAATTAACCCGTGCCGTACCTCCCCCTGCTTCCTGCTCGGTTCCGTCCGGGCCAAGCTTCGAATAAATCTGTTTGAACGATACTCCCACCGATGCCTTAATAAGATAATCGAATCCCGCACTGATTGTATATTGATCGGACGTTTCATATGCTTTACCGGATCCGATCGGCTCCGGTCCACCGGCATCGGTAAGAACATACCTTCCGAGATTGATGCGAACTTGTGAATATCCTGCGCCAAGAGTAAGTACCGGGGCTATATCGAATAGATCGTCCAGACGTATACCGCCGTTAACTGCATATGTCCGGTAATTTAAACCTTTTATATTAAAACCGGGCAGCCAGTCGCTGTGATTATACCCGAATGCAAATCGTCCGTTTCCGATCTGCATACCGAGGTGTGCCGGATTGGTTATCATTGCGAGCAGATCTCCGGTCGTAACGGCAACCGAGGTTTCCCCCATACCGTTCGCTTGCGCATAGGGTGAAATTAAAAGGAACGGGACCGCTGCCTCCCCCTGCGCAAAACCGGTGGTGATGAGAATAAATCCTGTTAGAAGAACAATTGTGATTAATCGTAAAAGCATAGTTTTCTCATTTATAGGTTGTAATAGTATACAAATTTACAAAATATATGCCAATTATATATTACTATTGAAATTAAAATCAATTATTCCTATTTTCTTAACAAAACTGTTAAGTTTTAGAGAATAAGTTTATGCTATCGTTAGAAGATCTCCGGCGATGCTCGGCTGAGTTAAAAATCGACCGCGAACGTATTGCCCGGGAATACTATGAACTCCTTGTTCTGAATGAACTCTCCACAAAAGCGTGGAGTAGAAACCTTATTTTCAAAGGCGACACTGCTCTTCGCCTTGCCTACGGATCTCCGCGTTTTTCGGACGATCTTGATTTCTCGTACAATAAACCCGTTCGTGCAAATGAAATTTTGACCTTTACACGGGAGATAGCAGCGAAATTTAATCTAAATATGAGAGATAGCCAAGAAAAAAGGGAAACGATCCTGGTAGAATTTAACATCCGGCAAATGTATATTCCGCAGGCATTTCGATTGAAATTAGAGATCTCAAAAAGAAGATCGAAGGCATTACAATACGAACTTAAATTGTTGAGAAGTCCGGTATCACCGTTCGAAGTTCTATTCAATGTTCAAACGCTTGAATCGATACTTGATGAGAAGCTCAATGCAATACAAGAGCGAGACGAACCCCGGGATGTGTTCGATATATGGTACGTCTGTAAAAAACTTGATAAGCCAATACCGGCTATCGAACGAGAAATAGACACAAGAAAATTAAAGCAAACATTAAATAAATATCTGCCGAAGCACCGGCATTACATAGTCGATGAAATTACTAAAGAAATTAAAAGAGCTCGATAAGCTGTACTATACAACAAGCGATATCAGGAAAATCGAAAACTATTCCGAGGGATCCCTCTACGTTGTACTATCCCGGCTGGTAAACCGTGGAGAACTTATACGACTCACATCGGGAATTTATATATTGCCGGAACGGTACGGCGAAGTCGAGAAAATAGCCAATATGTTATACTTCCCATCCTATTTATCGTTTGAGTCTGCCCTCTCCAAACACGGTATCATTTCGCAAATCCCGTACACATTGTCGTTTGCAACAACCCGTAAAACAAGAAAAACAGCACTCGATAAATACGCCGTTGAGTATCGACAATTACGTATCGATTTATATTTCGGATACAGTCAACGGGATGACGGCGTGTTCATTGCGACGCCGGAGAAAGCGTTTTTCGATATTTTATATCTTGCTTCGCTCGGAAAATTGTCATTTGACTTTTCTTCTATCGATCTCCACAACATCGAAATCGATAAAACTATTCGATACGTCAATAAATACCTAAAACGGCTTAGTCCGAAAATGAAGCGGATACTTGAGCAAACAATGACATCATCCGTCAATGCAGCCACTTGATCGTACACCCTATCGAATGCACTTCCGGTTCGGGTACGTCGGCACCTTCAATCAATGCATCTAGCGCTTCTTTGAGATAGTGCCGCATCACGTTCTCCGGTTCGCGCCAGTTATCATCAAATCTGCCGTGATAGCGCAGCTTGCGTTCTTTGTCGAAGAGGAAAAACTCCGGTGTATGCGTTGCACCGAATGACTTCGCGACCGATTGATCTTCGTCGCGCACGTACGGAAAGGGGAAGTTCTTCTCCTTCGCCCGAATCACCATCTCCTCGAAACTATCTTCCGGATAATTTTTATCTTCGTTCGAATTGATATACAGCGTCGCGAGGCCCTTCTCTTTGTATTCATTCACAAATTTTATTATACGGTCTTCATACGCCTTTACGTACGGACAATGGTTGCAACTGAATACGATAAGCAGATACGACGCATTTTTAAATGTCTCTCTGCCGTATGATTTTCCGTCGACTCCTTTGAGGTTTGAAAATTGCGGTAATTGGTCGTGGATTTTTAGTGTTTCCATTAGTGGGTTCATTATATTCTATTGACTGTTATTCGTATATTTCTTTTGTGAAATTTTATGTTTTCGTGTTTTGGTGGCATATATTATCTTTTTAAAATATAAAATAATCACTGACTTATTTCAACCGCAGCAGTTAATTGTATAGTAACAGATAACTAATAACCAATAACTATTAACCGCTTTTTCACATCGGCCAATACAACGGTAAAAACACCATCACCCCGATAAACACAACCACACTTAACCCGAATCCAACTTTTACGTAATCCTTAAACTCATAATTGCCGGGGCCCATCACGAGTAAATTTGCCTGTTGGGCAACCGGCGTCATAAATCCGTTCGATGCACCGATTGCTACAGCAAGCAATAAAACCGGCGGTGAAATGCCGAGCGCTGTTGCCGTTGTTACGGCGACCGGGCTCATTAATATCGCCGCGCTTATATTCGAGGTAATAAGCGCCAGAGCGGAAGAGAACAGAAACATAGCTGCCAGTACAAAATGCGGATGCAGCGAACTGAGCGGCTGCAGCACCGATGTTACAAAGAGGTCGATTGTTCCTGTTTGCATCATCGCGTTGCCGAGCGGAATAAAACCTGCAATGAGCAATATCATACGCCATTCTATCGAACGGTATGCTTCGGGCAATGTGAGGCAACGGGTAAGTATCATTAAAGTTGCCGCAGTGAGTGCTGCAAGAGGAAGCGGCAACAGTCGTGTTATGATCGTAAGAAGCATCGCCGCCATAATCGTCATCGATATCCACATACGTTCGCGATGTTTCGGTTCCTCGTCTTCGTTTACACCGGAGAGAACGATAAATTCTTCGGTTCGTTTTAATAATTGAATTTTTTCCCACGGTCCCCGGACCAGCAACGCATCGCCGAACTCAAGCGTCGCCTCACCCAAATGCGCACGTATCGGCCGCCCGTTGCGCCAGATGGCGATCACGGTTAATCCGTATTTTTCACGAAGAAGTATATCGGCAAGCGTTTTTCCGGTGTATTCAGACCGCGGCGGCAACGTAATTTCTGCAATACCGATTTCCGAGGAAAGGAGATCTTCCTGCTGCACCTTCCCCTTCCGGCGTATTTGTACCCCGTAGTCGGATATTAACTTCTTAATATCGGCCTCGCGGCCCTGAATGACAAGACGGTCGTCGGCTTTGATCTGATCGTCACGTTTCGGCGATAGCCGGCGTTGACGCGCCCGCATAATACCGAGTACATTCACACCGTACTCAGTTCCAAGTCCGCTCTCCACCAGCGTTTTGCCGACAAGTTTGCTCTCCTTGGGAACACGCAATTCATATAACCGTTCTTCAAGCCGGTAAATCGAAGGAAGTATTTCCGGGGTAGCCGATTGACGTATTTTTTCATCGATCGGCTTATCGGGAAGCGTGTGCCTGCCAATAAATATCATATACAGTATCCCAAGTATAACCAGCGTTATTCCGATAAGAGTAAAATCAAAAAAATGAAGCGCTTCACCGGTAACATCCTGCAACATCTCACTGACGATAATGTTCGGATGGGTTGCAACAAGCGTGAGCATTCCCCCGAGGATTGTCCCGTATGCAAGAGGTATAAGCAACCGCGACGGTGCTCGATTCGATTTCATTGCAATGACCATGACCCCCGGCAGCATTATTGCCGTTGCAGCAACGTTGTTCACGATCGATGAGATCAACGCACCGACAATCATAATGCTTGCGATCAACCCTGCTTCGGATTTTCCGCCGAGGCGGCTTATATACCTACCGAGTATCGTCGCCACGCCCGTCTGATACAATCCACCGCTGATTATGAACAACGCTCCAACAGCAATCACGATCGGATGACTGAATCCGGCAAACGCCTCCTCGATAGTAAGGATACGGGAAAAAATCAGGATAAGAATGATCATTATCGCAACCATATCGACACGGAGTTTCTCGGTAAGAAACAGAACAAATGCAATAAGGAGTGTTCCGAGAATTATTGCGATGTCAAATGTAATCAATGGGGCTATTCCTGGGTATTCAATTAATGACTACTTAAATATACAAAACACTAAAGGTGGTTTCAACTCTATGCTCTATGCTCCATGCGCCACGCCCTATGCTCTCAGCTTGATTTTCATTGCTGAATTAAGTATGTTAATCAAAACCTGAACACCAATTTGTCTAACGTGTAACGGTAGTATGTTTGCCAATGACCCTCTGAATACCACTGCCAAGACCGTAAAGGAAACAGAGGAATCACTACCCCCAAACCAACCAGACCCTGAAACCGGCAGCGACCGGCTCGAACGAGCAAGACAATACTCCGGAATCCGTGTAAAATTAGGGATTTTTTCAACTATTCTGTTTTTTACCGTAACCCTGCTGCTTGTTTCACTGGGAATTACGAGGTGGATTGAGGAAATAAGCTACGGTGTAACGACTTCACCGTATCTGGCATTGCTGGTATTTGCAGCGATATTCGGTCTTCTAAACAGTGTTATCACATTTCCCCTCAGAATTTATTCGGGGTTTATGCTCGAACACCGGTTCGGTTTATCGAATCAATCGTTTTTTTCCTGGTTGTGGGATGGAATAAAAGGTATGCTTGTCGGTTTGGTAATCGGGACCCCGATATTATTGCTCTTTTACTATTTTCTGCGAACATACGAAACAAACTGGTGGCTGCCGGTTGGTATAATTCTAATTATCTTTTCAGTTATCCTTGCCAGATTGGCGCCGACGCTAATATTTCCTTTATTTTATAAATTTAAACCGCTTGACGACGGTGAGCTAAAGGAGCGAATCCTCAAGCGATGCAAGGACGTGAGGATGAGTGTAAAAGGTGTTTTCCAATTTGACATGAGCACAAAAACGAAAAAAGCAAACGCGGCTTTTGCCGGTATAGGAAAAGCAAAGCGCATTATACTCGGCGACACGCTGCTTGAAAAATTCAATCACGACGAGATCGACATTGTTTTTTCACATGAACTCGGTCATTACAAACTCGGTCACATTAAAAAGACGATGGCGGTGGGTATAGTAAGCACCCTGGCTGCCTTATTCATTGCAGCGCAACTGTATGCCCTATCGATAGATTGGTTCGGCTTTGAATCGGTTACACAACTTGCCGCATTGCCGCTACTCACTATCTGGATGGGATTATACGGATTGCTTACCGGCCCGATAGACAATTGGCTGTCACGCCGGCACGAATATCAGGCGGATCGATTTGCACTTGTAATGACACAAAACAAAGATGCGTTTATTTCGACTATGACTAAACTCGCATCGATGAACCTGAGCGATCCCGAGCCGTCCCGATGGGTCGAGGTGTTACTCCATAGTCACCCGACTATCAAAAAGCGTATACGGGCAGCAGAGGAGATTTTATGAAGAGTATTATTACATTGATACGTTTTATCAGCGCCGTCGTTGCAACACTTGCATTCGGCATCCCGACATTGATACTAAAACCCTTCGACCGTCGGGGAAAAATATTCCATGCATTCGGACGGGGATGGGCGCGCGTCATTTTATGGATTTGTGGAATTCGTATAAAGGTAAGAGGACTCGATAAAATCGAGCCCGGTGAAAATTATATATACGTTTCGAATCACGCAAGTTTGTTCGACATACCGGCTGTCATGGCGGGAATTCCCGATCAGATTCGCATTGTATACAAACAGGAACTTGAAAAAATACCCATTTTCGGATGGGTGCTGAAATACGGACCTTTTGTCACGATAGATCGCCGGAAAAGCTTCAGCGCTATGCGCAGTCTCGAGCTTGCCGCCGAACGCATCAAATATGGGGCATCGGTATTACTGTTTGCCGAAGGAACCCGAAGTACGGATGGACGTTTGCAACCGTTTAAGCGAGGAGCATTTTCGCTCGCTGCCAAAACCGATAAACCGATCGTTCCGGTGACAATTAACGGCAGCTACGACCGCCGGCCGAAAGGTAAATTTTTAATTAATCCCGGTGTGATAGAATTGGTCGTGGAGGAACCCATCCCGACTATCGAAGGAGAAGGAAAACAATTTGAAGTATCGTTGATGAACCGCGTTGCCCAAGCGATACGTACACATTTTAAGGAACCTGCAACAATATAATGTATGTGCGACGCACTTGCCCGTTTTTACACGCACTGCAATTATTCAACTTATCATATTGTTGATAATAAGAGTGCGTCGCACATTTTACTGATCTTATGATATTACTATGAAGGTTACAATCAAAGACGTTGAATACATCGCCAAATTAGCCCGGCTTGAATATTCGGATGACGAGAAGAAGATATTCACCGAACAATTCAACACAATACTCGCATACATCGACAAACTCAATGAGTTGAATACAGACGAAATCGAACCGTTATCGCACGTTATCGAACTCTCGAATGTTATGCGCGAAGATGAAGTCAAGCCGTCGCTCCCGGTAGATGAAGTACTGAAAAATGCACCGTCGAAAACGGATTCATTTTTTAAGGTACCCAAAGTAATAGGCGATAAATAATGCAAACGGATCTATCGATCATCGCCGTTATTCCCGCACGCTATGCATCGCAGCGCTTGCCGGGAAAACCACTCATCGATCTCGACGGCATGACGATGATCCAGCGGGTATACCGGCAAGTCATAAAATCGCGATTGATCGGAACGGTTATCGTTGCGACTGACGATGAACGCATCCTGGAATCCGTTGCCGCCGTCGGAGGAAATGCCGTATTAACCGATCCGGAACTACCAAGCGGCAGCGATCGTGTCGCCGCCGTCGTTGCAGATATTAAAGCCGATATAATTGTCAATGTTCAAGGCGATGAACCGCTTATCTCGCCCGCAATGATTGACGAAACCATACAAGGGTTGATCGAGACACCAAACGCCGGTGTGGCGACACCCGCACGGGTGATTACCGATGCGCGTGATATTACAAATCCGAATTGCGTCAAAGTAGTGTGCGATGTCCACGGCCGGGCATTGTATTTTAGCAGATCGCCGATTCCGTATATTCGGGATACCGACAAACCGGAACGGTGGCTTGACACATATTCGTTTCTCAAACACCTTGGATTGTACGTATACAGGCGTTCGGTCCTGGAGCAATTTGTATCTTTGGCCAGAACACAGCTCGAAAAAGCTGAACAGCTTGAGCAGCTTCGGCTCCTTGAAAATGGAATATGGATCCAGATGGTAAAGACGGAATACGATAGTTTGCCAGTCGATACAGCCGGAGACGTCGAGAAGATTCGTGCTATTTTAAAAGAACATTCATCATGATAAATAAAGGGGAAAATAATGTTTAACCGGGAAGATGAAGTCCGAGCGATACAACCAGGAGATCCGGAATATGATCCTAAGACAACTATTTTCGCAAATATGCGGAGATCATTTCTGCGAGGTCTTGCGATCATTATTCCGATTGCCATCACTATCTGGGTATTGTGGTTTATATTTCAATTCATCGACGGAATTGCATCACCGCTATACCAGCAAATCGGGTTGAATATTCCGGGTATTGGATTTATCACCGCGATCGTACTGATACTGCTGCTCGGAATAGCTTCCCGGTATCTTGCCGGAAAGGTATTCTTTCGAATTCTTGAACGGATTTTTTTAACACTGCCGCTTGCGCGTTCCGTATACAGCGGCGCCCGTGAGTTGATCAATGCATTTTCGCTTGGTCAGAAAGGAAAAACGTTCCGTGAAGTATGTATGGTAGAATACCCGAGAAAAGGGGTATATTCGATCGGATTTAAAACCAATGAATTGACATTTGAAGATGCGGATGGAAATAAGAAAATGCTTTCAAATATTTATATTCCACTCCCACCCAATCCGACCACGGGTATCCTGACACTCATTCCGTCGGATGAAATAATATCGTTATCCATCAGTGTAGAGCAGGGATTGAAACTCGTATTATCGGCGGGTATCGTTACGCCGACTGAAATGTCGAAAGCAAAAATTAAGGAAGAAAAATAACCTCGAAATTCAAGGAGACCTATTTGGCACGGAGAAGTAAAGTAAAGTTTATATTTGTTACAGGCGGAGTGGTTTCATCTCTTGGAAAAGGAATCGCATCTGCATCTCTTGGACTATTGTTACAATCGCGCGGCTTGCGGGTAACGGTACAAAAATTCGATCCATATATCAACGTCGATCCGGGCACCATGAATCCGTTTCAACATGGAGAAGTGTATGTTACCGAAGACGGCGCTGAAACAGATCTCGACCTCGGTCATTACGAGCGGTTTCTCGATATTAATATGTCGCGCGCCAATAACTGCACCACCGGACAAATATATAACGAAGTAATTATGCGCGAACGGCGCGGTGATTATCTCGGTGCAACCGTGCAGGTCATCCCGCACATTACCGACGAGATCAAACGCCGTATGACAACGCTCGCATCCGGCGGCAGGTATGACGTTATAATCACCGAAGTCGGCGGCACCGTCGGTGATATTGAAGGCTTACCGTTCCTCGAAGCCATCCGGCAGTATACGCTCAGCGTCGGCAGACGCACCGCTATAAATATTCACGTGACGCTCGTTCCATATATACCATCTGCCGGTGAATTAAAGACGAAACCGACCCAGCATAGTGTAAAAACGCTCCTTGAAATCGGCGTTCAACCGGATATTCTGATCTGCCGCTCCGATCGCAGGTTAACGAAAGATTATCGGGAGAAAATTGCCTTATTCTGCAACGTACAAACGCGGAGTGTCATCGAAGGCCGGGATGTGGATTCAATTTACGAAGTCCCGTTACAGTTCGCCCGTGAAGGACTTGACGATATAGTTATCGAACATCTGAATCTCAAATGCTCCGACCGGAATATCAACGGCTGGAAACAGCTCGTCGACCGCATAAAGAAACCGAAGCGGGAAGTCACCATCGGTATCTGCGGCAAATATACCGATTATCCGGACGCTTATAAGAGCATCAGCGAAGCATTCGTTCACGCAGGCGCAGCCAATAATGCCCGAGTAAAAATACGGTGGATTGCTTCCGAACTACTCGAACGGAACGGCGTTAACAACGTTTTCAACAACGTCGACGGCGTTCTCGTCCCCGGCGGATTCGGCGAGCGGGGTATAGAGGGAATGATTAAAGGTATTACGTATGTACGCGAAAGGAAGATTCCATTTTTCGGCATCTGCCTCGGTCTTCAATGTGCGGTTATAGAGTTTGCCCGTAACATTGCCGGTTTGAAGAGTGCACACAGCACGGAGTTTAAAAAAACAAAACACAACGTCATCGATCTGATGACGGATCAGCGAGGTGTGAAAAATCTTGGTGGCACCATGCGGCTCGGTTCATATCCATGCATGGTGCAAAAAGGGACAAAATCATACAAGGCATATAAAAAAGAGCTTATCAGCGAGCGGCACCGTCACCGGTATGAAGTAAACAACAAGTTCCGGAAAAAATTAGTCGATGCAGGTTTGATAACCAGCGGCGTATCGCCCGATAACAATCTTGTTGAGATGATCGAGATCGGGGATCATCCGTGGTTCGTTGCGGTGCAATTCCATCCCGAATATAAATCCCGCGCGATAAATCCGCATCCGTTATTCAGGGATTTCGTGAAGGCGGCGGTGGAGCGGAAAGAGAGCAAAGCGCAGAGTGCATAGTGCATAGCGGCCGGTGCAAAGTGAGTGGACACCATCTGCGCCGGGGATTGTGCGGCGCGAGATGGCGTCAACTTCATTTGAAGATTACTTAATCACCTCCGCAATATCCGGCAAGTCGACCCGAACAATCGGATATCTTCCCGTCTGACGTAATTGACGAAATTCATTATACTGCAATAACCCGTGCATCGATTGCGGTTCGAGTGCGGTCGCAATCAACAATCGCTGGAGTTGGTCGGTAAGGACGAGCACGTCGCCGTCACGGGCTATGTGCATTGCCGGTTCCCTCCGGATATCCGGAAAGGTAATTTGCGTTTCCTCCAGTTCGATAGTCGTAAATTCTCTTATTATATAATATTCACCACGATAAACATCACCCTCGTCAAGGCGCTTCATCAATACGTGATGTTTCTCAAGCAATTCTATTATCCGTTCTTCCGATCCGGGGATCAGATAAGCATCGGGGATTGTAGTAACCTCTTCCTTTACCACGAGAGGATAATAATTTTCAATATCGACTATGATCGTATCGCCGATTTGATACTCGTCGTTTACCTGCGAAACTTCCAGAACGGGGATGTTAAGGAAGCTGCCGTCTCTTTGTCTGCTCATAGTGAGTATAAACTCATCCTGCTCCGATGTAATCAAATTCCTCCTCGCCGACCGGACAATCGATAAAATATCCGCCTTCTTAGCGCTGCAAAATCGCAGCAATGTTTCAAGTGCATGTTGTTGCGCTTCGGTGCGCCGTTTAATATTATCGGTCGGAGTTCGTTCATTCTTCCCTTCGAGAATTAACGAAAAAGTATTAAGGATACCGAACCCCTGCCGGCCGTCGTTAATGCTGGTGGTGCTATATCGTATACGATCCGGTGATCCGACGATATAGTTATGAAAAGTATATCCGGCGGCGGTGATTTCACGTTCGGCGTATGGAAGAAAATCTTTTTCCGAAAACAGGCGAATCGTTTCATCGATATTGAGATTCGTAACGAGTCCGTATTGCTCATCGAAAAGTTTTATATAGCCGTGTTCCAACCACGATCTTGTCCAAGGTTGATATTCATGTATATCGACGGTGACGTATGGCTCCCATTTAAAAAATAAATCCCGCAAAGCGACAGTTTCGGGGGCGTTGAGAATAAGATGGCTGCGATTAAGATCGACGTTATCCGCATTACGTCGTTCGTGATGCTCGGCGCCGTCCGGATTTACCTGCGGAACAAGCAGTATGTCAAGATGGTCGAGCAAATCGTCATGTTTGCCGAGCGCAAAGTCCCGTGCGAGTGCAAGTACTGCTTCCTTCCCCGACGGTTCGTTTCCATGCTGTTGGGCAAAAAGGAGGACAATAAGCTTGTTAAGACGGTCTTCGCCGAAATTCCCGTTGCTTATTTTCATATATGGAATGACGCGTCCCTCAACGGAGACACCGAGCGTATCCATGGTAATCCAATCGCTGCGTCGGTCGAGTTTCGCAACAAACGTAACAACATCCTCGTACGATGTAAGCTCTTCAAAATTACTCCGCTCGAGCGGCGTTTTGAATTCCGGATCACGGGCACAGGAAATAATCAAGAGACACAGCAAAAACAGGAAGACATTTGAAGTGCGGATCATAGAAACTCCTTAATAATCAAACGATAAAACAGGCAATAGAAAAAGTAATAAGTAATATACTGAATATCTCATAAAATAACATACAGCTATACTTCTCTCAATTAACTTCCGGGAATTGTCTCATCATCGCGTATTTTGTGAGCAATTTTAAATCCCGTGAAACCATATATAAGTGCAAATACCCATCCGCTGTAACACATCACGGCCCAGGGTACATATTCGAGGGTGGGAACACCGAGCGTACCCGCAATAAACACACCGGCGATACTCCACGGTACGAGCGGTACCATAACGGTGCCCGAGTCTTCGGTTGTTCGGGAGAGATTTTTTGCCGCAAGCCCCCGTTTCTTATATGCGGGCGAAAATAATTCTCCCGGTAAAAGAATCGATAGATATGAGCTCCCGGTCATGAACGCCGTAAGAATACATGATAAAACGGTCGCTGCAATAAGTTTGCCGGTCGTTCGCGCAACCCTTAGCAATCGTTCGAGAATCACATCGAGCATCCCGGTGCTTTGGGCAATACCTGCAAACGCAAAAGCGCACAGCGCAATGAGTGTAACATCCATCATTTGCTGCATTCCGCCCCGCGACAGCAGTGTATCGACCAGATCGACATCCGTTGTCGATGTATATCCGAATACGGTGACAGCGATCGTATCTCCCAACGATCCCGATTGAAATCCAATTGCAAGAATAATCGCAACCAACGTTGATGTAAGCATTCCCGGAATAACCGGCAGTTTGCGTATTGTCGCGTATAATACTATTGCAGGCGGAACAAGTAATAACACATGAAATCTATAATTATCTGAAATGGTGGTGAGAATTAATTCGATGCGTTCCGATTCAACGACCGCTACATCGAATTGCAGTCCCGCAATAAAATACACAATCAGACCCAGCAGCCACGCAGGCGTTGTTGTCCAGAGGGTATGACGAATGTGATCGAACAAATTGCTACCCGCAGCGATCGGGGCAAGGTTCGTCGTATCGGAAAACGGCGATATCTTGTCGCCAAAATAAGCGCCCGCAACGATTGCCCCCGCAGCCATACCGAGCGGAATATCGAATCCCTGGGCAATGCCGATAAATGCAATTCCGACCGTCCCGACCGTTCCGTATGAGGTGCCGGTCAACACCGATACAATGCTGCATACGATACAAGCCGTAACGAGAAAGTATTGCGGGGATATGATTTGAAGTCCGTAGTAGATCAACATTGGAATCGTTCCGGCTGCCAGCCAGGAACCTATAAGCGCACCGACTATAATAAGAATGCTCATCGCAGGCAGCCCTTTACGAATGCTGTCCATGACGCCGTTTTCCATTTCCTTATACGGAAATCCCAGCCGGTAACCGACTATACCCGCTGCCGTTGCCGCCGTTAAGAGCAGAACTTCGATACGGTATTGAAAAATACCATACCCCACTCCGAGCAAGCCGGCAAGCACTATGAGCGGAAGAAGACTTTCAAAAAATGACGGGCGGCGGGGTGAAATATGGTCGGATGATTTGTTTTCCATTTGTCGTTCGTGATTGGGTTAATTGCCTGATAGGTGATAATTAAGAAACTCATCAACCTCACTTTCGATAAATTCCCCTGCTACAACGAACCAGGTATCGGGTATGTCGTGCACATAGATAATATAAAACGGTGTACCCCATCGGCGGTAGTCATCGAGGAGCGTACGCAGAATATAATGGGTAGTTTCGAGCCGCACTTCCGGATTTTCCTCGCGGTCTTCGCTTCCGATCAGAACGGGAAAAGGTATTTCATTTTCGCGAACATATTCCTGCACACGATCGGAATTGCTGTACATGAAATTGAGAACAACTGCAAGTCCTTTGTTACCGTACTTCTCATATAATCGCAGAGTCGCCGGGAGGTTCTGCCGGCAGTTCGGACACCATTCGGCATAGTAACCGAATATAACAATTTTCGAGGAGGTGTACCCTTCATACTCCGGATTGGAAAAATTTATCCTGTTGCCGTTAAGATCAACACCGATAAAGTCGCTGAAATGTAATATACCCATCAACCGGTCGCGTTCGTTTTCCGACAGATTCTCCCGCTCTGCATAAGATTTTATTTGTTCCTTCAACGCGGCGACTTGAACAGGTTGGATGTTGGTTTTTTCATCATCGATAAATAAACCAAGAAATAGAGATATTAAGACAATTAGCATACGCTAATAATACAAAAAACAGATATTTTGGGCAAGTTAGCCAGGTTTTATTTTCGTTATTATATTAGATAGATTTATCGGCTACAAATTTTGAAAATGCCCCGAAAATTATTACATTACAAGCGAATTCCAGTAACATTTGGAGAATGTAGAAAAATGATATCCTTCCAACAAGCGCTCGATATTGTTATTTCAAAAACGCAAAAGCTGCGTTCCGAGGTAACTAACATAAAACAGGCACTGGGATATGCACTAGCAAAGCCGGTTGTAGCTTTAGAAGACCACCCACTCTATGATCTCTCCGCAATCGACGGATATGCAGTTCGACATTCGGATATTATAAATGCCGGTGAAACTAATCCGGTCGAATTAAAAGTCATAGCGAAAATTCCGGCAGGAGATCACCAAAAAATACAATTAAAGGAAGGCACTGCTGCTCTTGTTATGACGGGCGCTATACTTCCCGGGGGAAGTGACGTAGTTGTTCCGCTGCAATATGTACATTCTCGTGAAGATCAAATAAAAATTAGCAAACACCTCGAACCGGGCGAGCATGTTCGGTACAAAGGAAGTGAATTACGCAAAGACGACGGTGTATTGGAAACCGGGAAAAATATTACTCCCGGTACGGTAGCGATGCTTGCCGGATTAGGATATCCTTCGGTCCATGTGCATAAAAAACCGCGGGTGGCAGTGGTAACGACAGGGGATGAATTGGTCGATATATCACAACCCAAAACCGGCGGTAAAGTAAGAGATTCAAACGCCTTTTTTCTTGCGGCGGCATTGCAAAAAGCAGGTATCGAATCTTATCTGATAGAAAGAGTTCCCGACGAAGCAAAGTTGCTCCTGTATGCAGTATCAAAATCGATTGAATCCGCAGATATTATAATTGTCACCGGCGGAGTCTCTATTGCAGAATATAACGTAATGGGACCGATCTTTTCTCAACTTGGTGTAGAACAACATTTCTTGGAAGTAGCCATAACACCCGATAAACCGGTATTTTTCGGGACATTAGGGAGTAAACTCGTTTTCGGACTTCCGGGTAATCCGGTTGTCGTGGGCTTGTTGTTTTACGAACTAATCCTCCCTGCCATACTAACAATGATGGGACGCAGGGCCGTCTATTTACAAAGGGTCACGGCGGAACTTGAATCCACCTTGATAAAACAACCCGGTCGTCTTGAATTTATTCGCGGTTATCTTTCCTGGGTAGGCGACTCCTGGTCGGTTGTTCCGTTTATGAAACAGGAATCGCATATGATGAGCACATTTGCAAATGCAAATTGCATCATTGTTTTTCCCGCATCGAAAGAAAAGCTGGAAAAAGGAGATAAAGTAGACGTCCATTTGCTACCCTGGTTTTATGACTAAATCATTCCATACATTAAGGTGCTTTAATCCTATTTCTTGCTTTTCAGAAATTTTCTTTCCGATTTTTAATATGGCATTCCTATATTTAGTAGGAATTCTTTCCCACAAAAAATAAATATCGCGTTTAAACCATTTTAAGACTATCCGAGATCATGGCACGGGTTTTGCGATTATAATACAGTGACCCCGATGTATTGGGGTCCTGAACTCATAAATGTTCGCCACTCTCCTTACTGTCTGTGTACCGGATCGGTGAACATAAGAGTTCAGATGACTCAAGAAACAAGCAACGGGTCTGAGCGATGCCCGTTGTGTACCACTCAAATCCTCAAAGCACTCTACTACGACCCCATCCTTTCCTCCCGGGATGGGGTTTTTTATT
>PWTU01000299.1 GCA_003562775.1 Ignavibacteriales bacterium | reverse complement strand
TTTTGGGCTCAGCGACATCTTCTCGCTGATCAAATTTACTATCACTGTACTTACGAAAAGCGATCAGATCGCTTAAATCATTCACAAAAAATGGATATGTTATCTTGACGCCAATGCGATATTCATCGGGATAGTGTTTTGGCGGCATTCTCATATTAATAGTTAAAAAAGTTACACAATTACATCTCATTTTTCAATAACGACAAATGCAACAACCGAGTTATCGGAATGCGACATCGATATTAACACACGATCTTTTCCGATTTTCTCTGCAAGCTTACCGTACAGCGTAATCGAGGGTTGCCCCAACTCGTTATTGGATACTTCGATATCTTTCCAGTTAAATTCCCCCCGCCATCCCGTTGCGAGCGCCTTTCCGAACGCCTCCTTGGCCGCAAAACGAGCGGCAAAATGCTGGTGCGAAATTTTCCTCGACCGGCAATAATTTATTTCGGTCTCGGTAAAGATTTTTTGAAGGAAATTATCGCCGTGACGGTCGATTACATCACGGATGCGGTCTATTTCGATTATGTCGACGCCTATGCCCTGGATCATGTGTTGTATCTATGTTATTTGGTGATATCATTGTGTTATTTATTTAAAGTATAATCTGTTATTATCAATAGGTTAATATCTGTTAATATCGGTTAATATTGGTTAATATCGGTTGCAATCACATTCGAGGTTCCATAGCAAACTCCGGGAGTTAAAGGCAACCGTTAGCAACCGTTTTTAACCCCCCGATAGCTATCGGGGTAACCGTTATTAACCATGGTTCACCTCATCCACGATCTTAATCAACCCCTGGATATCATTAATCTCATAATCTGCGCCGGAGTGTTCGGTTCCGAATGTATCTCCGTAGCGGGCAAACACCGTCTTCATACCGACCTTTGCCGCCCCCACCATATCGCGTTCCGCCCAATCGCCGATCATTAGTGCTTCGGATGCATCAACTCTGAGTTGCTCGAGTGCTGTTTGAAACGGTACCGGACTCGGCTTATACTCGCCCGTATCCTCATGCGTTAAAACCACATCGAACAAATGGTGAAGATTCAAATAGGTCAATCTGAGCCATGCTTCCCGGCTGGGAGCATCGGATACAACCGCAAGCTTGATGCCCCGTTTTACCAACTGCACGAGCGTCATAAATACGTGCGGATACGGAACAAGCGCCGCCTCCCGCGCCCTTCGATACGCAACGATGCCTGCCGCGAGAATTTTATGATCAATTTTGTTCGATTCATCGTACAATAAAGTATCGAACACCTGTTGAAACTCGATGCCGCGCTCCTTGTAGATATGATCAATTTTTTTACTCGCTTCTGCAAAAGTCAAACCCAGCCCCGCATCGATCATCGCGCGTATTGCTGCATCGATCGCCTGGCGTTTCATCTGCATAAAATCAACCAGGGTGTTATCGAGATCGAACACTATTGCCTTGATCATATTTTATCTCTTGGAATTAGTATGGAGTTTTAGCGCTTCTACACCCAGAATATAACTATGCATACCGAAGCCCGAAATTTGCCCGGCGCACACGGCCGCTATCACCGATGTTTTACGAAACGACTCGCGCGCGTGTATATTTGAAAGATGAACTTCCACTACGGGTATATCCAGCATTGATATTGCATCCCGAAGTGCATAGGAATAGTGCGTAAATGCACCGGGATTAAACACAACGCCGTCCGCCGGCGCCTCGAGAAGTGCATTCAACCGGCTGATCAATACGCCCTCGTCATTCGATTGCAGAAACTCGAAATTGTCGGCAGGGTATTTCTTCACGAGCAATCGTTCAAGATCGTCGAGTGTTTGGGTGCCGTAAACGCCGGGTTCCCGTTTTCCGAGTGTATTAAGATTCGGACCGTTCAGTATCAGTATTTTCATTAAAGCGACCTTCCGCTTGAATACCACGTAACTGTTCTTTGTACCGCGTCATTTCATCGTCAACTACCTGTCTTATGAACGGCTTCATATAAAGATCATCGCCGCCATACGTCCCGACAACGCGGGCAAGCATGGCAATTTTTTGAGCCGGTGTATTTTTCTTATTCATAACGACAAGATTCCGATCGTACAGAATACAATCGCCGCCTTTGAAATCTCCTTTCTCATAGCGTATATCGAGTCCGAGCGACGATACAAGATTTTCCAATTCGGCAAGTAGTGCGTCCTGATTCATATATAATACATCATGGAATTATCAACTGATCTTTAATACCTTCGAATATCCAGCCGGTTTGACGGTCGAGCATCGGCACCGCCGGGTATCTTCCGCCGAAACCGAAATACCTGAATGCGAACATTTGTATCTGGGTAACGCCGGTTGCATCGAGCGCTTCGTAATCGATGCGTACCGGATATTCATCGGCAAGCCCCGCAATAATTTGTGAAATAATCCGGTCGCTCTTATCGCGCATCATTATGGAGGCAATCGATTCTTTCACTTCTTCGAACGACTGTTTCAAATCTTCTTCCGGCTCGCGTTTATCTATTAATTCAAATATCGAATATCCTTCGGGCACGCGCAGCGGACCGAACCGCTCGCCCGGCTCCAAGCGTGCCGCAGTTTTTCCTATCTCACCGTACAGCGTTGAGGGGAAATATCCAAACTCTCCCCCCTGTTCGGCAGCCCATCTGCGGCGGGAGTGCAGCCGTGCAAGCTCCTCAAATTCACGACCGGCATCCAACTGCACTAACAAATTGTTTGCCTCGGCGCGCGTATCGACAAGGATCTCTCGAATATTCACTTCAAGCGGCCGGACATACCGGTCACGGTTTTCTTCATAATATTCATACAGTTCGTCTTCGTCAATATCGATTTCTCCGATCACATCGCGTTTTAACAATTCGGCGGCAAAGTGACGCCGCCATATTTCAATCTCACGTCTTATTTCGGGCAGTTCCTGGTATTTTCGCTCCAATCCTTTCGTGGATAATACTTCATCGACGACGACATCTTCGATTATGTTTCTCAATTGTGTTAAGACCGGTATATCCGGGGTATCCTGAAACCATACTCCGAACAAACGCAACTGCCGCAGCATCTCACCTACCGTCCACCGGTGCTTGCCGTATGATATGAGCGGGGTATCGAGATCATCGCGCAATGCGGCAATCATCTCATCGAAATCGAGGTCGTGAAAGACGATCATCTCCTGACCGGAAAAATTCATGGCGCTTTTTCGTTCGAGCACGCGCTCCATTTCGGTAAGCAGCAATTGCATACCTTTACCATGCACCTGAATATGTGTCTCGCCAATAACATCGCTCACGAATTCTCTGGCTGCCGGTCCTTCAAGCCGAGATCGGAGCTGCTTTTCAAGAGTCGGTTTCATCCGGTGAAATTCCGCATCGGTCATAAACGGATCGACTTGAAGACTCTCGAGCTTTACTATGTAAAAACCATATTCCGTCGGCACCGGCGGCGAAACCTGGCCTTCTTCCATTTCATCCAATACTTCGATCAGGTTGGGATGAGTCATATCCCAATCGACATGGTGATTGGTTATCATATTGTCGGGATTATCGAGCACAATACGATCGAACGGTGTCCCCTCCTCTATGCGGTTCCAGACCATATCCGCTTCGGTCCTGTTTTCAAAATACAGGAAACTAACATAGACATCGGTTTTCATCCGGAAATATTCGTGATGTAAATCTTCTTCGACAACGTCCACCGTACCCCGCACTTCATCTTTATAGAGTTGATCCTTCACATAGAATCGCTCCATCCGCTCGACCATTTCGCGAACACCGCTGTCTTCGGTATATCCGCGCCGCTCCGCTTCGAGCGAAAGCAGTTTCTCGGCGATCAATGAATAGAGGAATTCTTCTTTTATAACATCCAGGAATTCAGTCCGGTGCTTGCCGGGCCAGGGGGTGAGTTCAAATCTTTTTTTGAATTCATCCCGCGTTATTTCCGTCGGACCGATGCGCGCAACTGGAACATCGTCGCCGTCCGGTTGTGCACCCGCACCGGCAGATAAAAATACTATTAAGAATAATAGAATCACGGCATTATACGTTCTTTTCATCTTCATCACCTCTGTTGCTTCTCTTCAGAATTATCGCCCCTGTCTATTTGCCAGTTTTTTATCCAGCTCAAATCGTACGCCACTCTTATTAAATTATCCAAACCGGAATGGGTCATGCTAAAATACCTCCCGATAAACCGCTCTTTCACTTCGTCGGGCGCCTCCTTGACCAGCGTACGCATCAACGTGCTCACTTTCTCGATTCCCTCTTTTAATTCAGCCGATAATTTCGGGTACGTTTCCGAGCCGGGATCGGTGCGCTTAAGAATTCCGTATACCCGGTAATTGAATTTAGCGTGAAACGTCAGATCGTCGAATATCTCTTCTTTCCCCTCATCCCGGCTTAATTGCAGGAGGATCGAGACATCCTCGATATTTTGCAACCGGTTTTGTGAAAATGAATTTATCCGGTCTATATAGCTGCTAATTTCCGGGCGTATGTCCATGAAACCGTTTTACATTTATTAATGTTCAAAGTATAAAATATACTGTTATTTATAAGCATAATCAACGAGATGAAACGCATACCACGAAAGAACAAACCGGTATATATTATTGTTGCCATCATTGTAGCAGTGCTTGTTTTACTTTCCCGGATTTTATAGAATTTGCGTGATGTATACTTTGTTTACCAACTTACCATCGGGAGGTTACTATGGAATGTACGCGATTGTTGATTGTTTTACTCACAATTATCGGGATGTGGATTGTTGTTCCTGATGATCTTTCCGCTCTCCCCCGTTTCTCCATTGACGCGGGTGTAAGCTGCCAGGAATGCCATGTTAATCCGACCGGCGGCGGGATGCGGAATGAATTCGGTGCGGAGTACTACAGCCGCATCGTCCTGCCGATGCGAACCTCCCGGCAGGAACAGCGGCTCGAGGGGTTCTCAACAAGCTTGAACGATTTCATTCGTACCGGCACGAACTTCCGGACATTATTCATATATGAAGATGACGGATACAATACCTTCTGGCAAATGCAGGGCGACCTCTATGTGTCAATGCAGGCATCACGCGATCTGCTCTTCTATATCGATATCGGCTTATATCAGGGTTTTGAAATATTCGGGCTTCTCTCTATACCGTCGATCGATAGTTATATAAAAGTAGGAAAATACATACCGGCATACGGCATTCGAATGGATGATCATAATGTCTACACGCGTTCGGGCGCCCCCGGTATTGTGAACGTACCGTTCGGTCCGCGGGCTGAGGATACTGGCGTCGAGTTCGGGTACAACTCCGATGCAGCTACTTTAAGCTTCGGAGTTTTCAGCGGCAACCCGGGCGGCGGTCCTCGTTTTGCCGATGAAAGTATCAATGCAGTTGCACTACGCGGTGAATGGCGTTTACAATCCGGCGGCGGTATAAACGGTTTTCTCGGCGGGTCATTGTACCGGAATAAACGGTCGGCATTCGAGACTATTAATTACGGCATCTTCGGAGGGATTGCCTCCGAACGGAATTTTAACATTCTCGGTGAATTAATGTTTGTAAACTTCAAACAACCTCCCGATGCACCGGCGGAAAATTATCTTCTCTTCTTCGCTGAATTAAATTACCTTGTTAAACAGGGTATCGATCTTAAACTTCAATACAATCTCGGTACCGGCGGAACACCCGACCGTTCACGGCAGGCAATCGGCACCGGTGCGGAATTGTTTCTTATTCCGGGTCTCGAACTACGCCCGCTATACCGGATACACTTCAGCGACGAACTGCCGAATTTTAGCGAGGGTATCTTAATGTTTCATATATTTATTTGATGAAAATGTTTTTAAGAATAAAAATATTTCTCGTATTGCTGGGTTCGATATCAGTTACGATGTCTTCCGTTCCGGGACAGACTGCGGAAGATTTCGGAGCGATACGCGGTCAGATAATTATTACACGTAACGACAGCAGTGAACTAATGGGAAGACAACGAATTTCGGGCAGATATTTATCACGCGCGGAGCGTTCCCCTGAATCCGCCGCGTCGGTTCTCCCCGAACGGTACACAATTCCGGAAAAGACGGTTATCTATCTTGAACCGGATGAATCTATGCACAACCGTATTGTATCGAGATCATCCGCCAGAGTCATTCTCGATCAACGCGATTTGATGTTTTATCCGCACGTCCTCCCTGTCCAGCAAGGCACGACGGTTGTTTTCCCGAACAACGACGACGTGTATCATAATGTTTTTTCGTACTCAAAACCCAGGCAGTTCGATCTCGGTCGATACCCTCAGGGACAGTTTCGAACGGTGAGGTTCGACACTCCCGGCATCGTACGGATTTATTGCGATATTCATGCGCATATGAACGCGGTTATTCTCGTGCTCGATAATCCGTTTTTTACATCGCCCGATGAATCGGGAAATTACAGCATACCGGACGTACCTGCGGGACGTTATACCGTCCATTTCTGGTACGGAAGAAATCTCGTCGAAAGCCGCGAGATTGAAGTTAGGACCGGTACGGCATCAACCATTAATTTTGTTTATTAAGAAAAATGATGATTCGCCCGGCAATAGTCACAATCCTTATAAACTGTTTTGCAAGTATATGCGGGTTATACGCACAACTCGATATTTACGGTCAGATATCGCCGTCGTTTGCACAATCTTCAAGAGGAACCTCTCAGGTAGCATTCAACGATGGCCGCCCGACATTTCTCTGGCGGCTTGATCTCTTCGGCGATGCATACATTACCGACAAGATAACGGCATACGCAACCGTCCGTTCCCAGCAGGATCAGATCTTGAACATCGATTATCTTGCGATTCGCATTACCGATATATCGCCGATCGGATTTAATATACAGGCGGGTAAATTCGACATGCCGTTCGGAAATTTATATTCCCGCCGGTTTCCTGCAGATAATTTCCTGTACGATCTTCCGCTCATCTATCATTACCACACTGTCGTGATGTCAAACTATATCCATCCCGACGCACGTGCAATGCTTCAACGTCGCGGTGAGGGAGGATCGCCCGGTTTACCCTCAAGCATGCCCATCCTCGATCGGGGCATTTACGGAACCGGGGTTATGGTATTCGGATCTGCCGGCATCATCGATTATTTTGCCGCACTGATGAACGGTACGGTCGGCAACACGGGAAGTTACGGAAACAGTCTGAACATAAACAGCGATCTGGGGAAGCTGTTCCGCATCTCCGTCACGCCGCTTTTCGGATTGACTATCGGCGGATCGGTCAGTTGGGGAAGCTATCTTTCGGATTCTATCGAGTACTATTTCCCTGACAATTCATCTGCGGAGGATTACCGGCAAATTACCGGCGGCATTGATATCGAATACACCCGCGGCCATTTTCAATTCTTTTCGCAGGCGCTGTATAATACATGGGAGTACCCGAATGTTACCGATGATTTAAATGTATTCGGTTACTATGCCGAAACGAAGTACACATTCCGCCCCCGCTGGTTTATTGCGGCGCGTGTAAATCAACTGTTGTTTTCGAATATTAACGTGGATGGGACCGAACAACGATGGGATCACAATGTGCTCCGGGTCGAAGGCGGCATCGGTTTTGCGATCGACAGAAACACACTTGTAAAAGCAGTATATAAAGAAACGACGATATACGGACACGAGCGAAATTCGAATTCTATGTTTGCATTACAACTTGTAACAAGTTTTTAATTTTTTATGAAATTCAGGCATAAAATACTGTTCTCCATTCTCTTGATTACCATTCTCCTTGTTCTGGTCATCAATTTTGTAACTACATCGGTGATGCAGAACCGGATCAAAGCAACATTTTCGGGAGAACTGTTAAGCAAATACCACACCGTTTCGGTTTTTAATGAACTGCGCAACGAAGACAGCATTAAAGGAAGTCTCGTTATATCGGAATCCCCGCGCCTGAAAGCGGTTGCCGAGGTGGGAGACAGTGCTACCGCACATCAGCTAATGGAAGAAATTAACGAGGGACTCGGAGCGGATATATTCCTCCTCACCGACCGGAACGGGAACCTGCTTGTGGAACTATTTGAATTTTCACAGACCCGGACAATACTTCCGGATCACCCGGTTATAGCGGATGCATTACGTTTTACCCCTTCGGCATCGGTGATCGACATCAATGAACAGGTTTTCAGAATTGCAACCGCCCCGGTTACAATCGGCGCCGAACTTCTCGGTACTTTAACGATCGGGTTCAGGTTGTCGTCGGATGAGATCAACCAGCTTCGAAACATGACAAACAGCGACATAGCGCTCATATCCAATTACTCTCTCATCGATGCCACTGATTCAAGAATTCCCGTCTCATTGCTCGATGATCTTGTCGATGAGGATAACCGGGAAATACGGGAATTTGAATTGGACGGCGACCTCTACCTCGGTATTCCTTTCTTTCTTACCGATACGATTGCGTATGTCGTTATGAAATCAATACAGGAGGAGATAAATGCTACGCTGTCGCCGCTCCGGCGTGTGTTGTTTCTCATTTCGTTTATGGTTCTTGCCCTTGCTATAGTCGTCGGATCGGTTATTTCAAGAAGCATCGGAAAACCTATTGAACGGCTTGTTGAAGGCACGAAGGAAATAAGTAAGGGGAAATACGGATACCGGAGCGATATTACATCAAAGGATGAATTCGGTTTTCTGGCGCGCAAGTTCGATGAAATGAGTGTCTCATTAAAAGAAAAGATCGACGAACTTGCACGGTTAAATATCGATCTTAAAAACCAAAACGATGAACTCGAGCACGCGTTCGCCAAGTTACGTGAAACCCAGGAAGAACTTGTAAAAAGCGAACGGCTCGCCGCGACGGGGAAGTTAACGGCGCAGTTATCTCATGAAATCAATAATCCGGTTCACAATATCCAGAGTTGCCTTGAAACAGCGCTTGACCGGTCCGAAACAAACACAGGTAACCGGGAACTGATAGAAGTCGCACTCGAAGAGGTGAAACGGATGTCCCGGCTCACCCGGCAGATGCTTAATTTTTACCGTACCACTATGAGCGACGATACATTCGAAGATGGAGATCTCTCCGCCATCGTCGATCAAACGTTAAAAATCGCCGGGGAAACACTCGACAAAAACAGGGTTCGGTGGCATACTGAATTTTCACAATCTCCGTTGCCGGTGTATTGTTCAAGCGAAAAACTCAAGCAGGTATTTTTTAATATCATCTTAAACGCAAAAGATGCCATGCCCGGCGGCGGCGACCTTTTTATTACCACCTGTATAAAAAACAATACGGCGCAGGTTCTTTTCCGTGATACGGGCGTCGGCATTCCCAAAGAGAACCTTCACAAAATCTTCGACGCATTCTTTACTACAAAAAGCGAAGTGAAAGGCGTCGGGCTTGGACTATCGGTGAGTTACGGGATTATAAAACAGCACAACGGTGCTATTGAGGTACACAGCGAAAACGGAAACGGTGCAACCTTTATTGTCAGCATTCCGTTACAAAAAGCATAACGTGAATCATGGCATCTATTGCAAAACATATCGCTTCTATTCTGGTCGT
>PWTU01000138.1 GCA_003562775.1 Ignavibacteriales bacterium | reverse complement strand
TTCTCGATGATGGCGGAAAACGGCATCAACACCGTCAGAACATATACCGCGCCGCCGGCATGGCTACTGGATATTGCACAAGAGAACGGCCTACGCGTCTTTGCCGGTATTCCCTGGGAACAACATATTACATTTCTCGATGACCGTTCGACGGTGTTGAACATCGGGAAAAAGGTAAAGGACTCCGTACGACCGACGGCCGGTCACGCTGCACTTCTCGGTTATGCCGTCGGTAATGAAATCCCCGCCCCTATTGTTCGATGGTACGGAAGGCAACGTATAGAGCGATTTATTCATCAACTCTATAACATCGCAAAAAATGAAGATCCGGATGCGCTGATTACGTATGTCAATTACCCTACGACGGAATATCTCCAGCTTCCTTTTCTCGATTTTCAGTGTTTTAACGTGTATCTCGAAACGCCCGAAAAATTAAAAGCTTATTTTGCGCGAATGCAGAATATAGCGGACGACAAACCGCTGGTTCTCGGAGAACTGGGATTGGACAGTCTCCGCAATGGTACGGAAAAGCAAGCTGAGGTATTGTCGTGGCAGATCGATACCGCTTTTTCGGAAGGTAGTGCTGGAATGTTTATATTTTCATGGACCGATGAGTGGTTCCGGGGAGGATATGAAATCGATGATTGGAATTTCGGACTTACCGACAGAGAGCGAAACCCGAAACCTGCTCTCTATTCGGTGAGCGAGCGTTATTCAGATCCGGCTATATTCTCAAAAAATGATTATCCCTTCATCTCTGTTGTGGTATGTACCTATAACGGCGCAAAAACTTTAAGGAGATGCTTTGACGGACTTCGGAATTTAAATTATCCACGGTATGAAGTAATTGTGGTCAATGACGGTTCGAGAGACTCTTCGGAAGCAATTGCGGGAGAGTATGGTTTCAAAGTCATAACAGTCTCAAACGGAGGTTTAAGTAACGCAAGAAATCTCGGATGGCAAGCCGCTGCGGGTGAAATAGTGGCTTACATCGATGACGATGCATGGCCCGATGAGGATTGGCTTTATTATCTTGCGCACACGTATTTGACGACAGACTATGCCGCAGTTGGGGGTCCGAATTTCGCACCGTCCGGTGTCGGAGTTGTTGCCGATGCCGTGGATAATTCCCCCGGAGGTCCTACCCACGTTTTATTGAACGATACTGAAGCCGAACATATTCCGGGCTGCAATATGTCTTTCCGTAAAAAATTTCTCCGGGAAATCGGCGGTTTCGACAGGCAATTTACCATTGCCGGCGATGACGTCGATGTATGCTGGCGTATACAGGAACGGGGATGGAAGATCGGTTATAATGCTGCAGCTATAGTGTGGCATTACCGGAGGGACAATGTACGGCAATATCTTAAACAACAATACAATTACGGGCGTGCAGAAGCGATGCTCGAAGAAAAATGGCCTGAAAAATACAACACCATCGGACATTTAACGTGGAAAGGAAGATTATACGGAAAGGGTCTAACACCGTCCATTTTGCACAGGGGAAGCGTTATTTACCAGGGTGTATGGGGAACCGCACCGTTTCAACGCTTATACGAACCGGGATTGGGTCGGTTAACATCTTTGCCCCTGATGCCCGAAGGATATGTATTTATTTCCTTTTTCTTATTCCTGTCGCTTCTCGGGTTTTTGTGGGCGCCGCTTGCCTGGGCGTTGCCATTGTTTGTAGTAGGAGTAGGAATATCGGTATCGCAGGCAGTGATAGCAGGTATACGCGCATCGTTCCGGACGAAATCAAAAAATAAAACGGAGCATTTGAAAAAGCGTATCATTACGATATATTTACATCTTATGCAACCTCTTGCCCGGTTGATGGGGAGGGTGAGTAAAGGATTAACACCCTGGCGGTTTCGCGGAAAATCCGGTTGGATATTTCCGGTTCGTTCGACGATTACGGTATGGAGTGAACGGTGGCGTGCATCCGGTGATTGGTTGAAAAAAGTAGAAGCAAAACTTAAGAGGAAAAAAATTGTCAGCTACCGGGGAGGTAATTACGATCGTTGGGATCTGAGCATTGCCGGTGGTATGTTCGGATCGGCAAAGTTGCTGGTGACCGTTGAAGAACACGGCGGTGGAAAACAGAATGTGCGATGGAGAATCTGGCCTGTATTTTCATTAAGAAGCATTCTTGCAGTAGCACTGCTCGGTGGATTGGCGTTGCTCGCTATACTGGATCATGCATGGGTTACCGGTGGGATATTAGCGGTGCTTGCATTGGTTCCGTTCTTTCGCTGGTTATTAGAGAGCGGGCAGGCAGTCGCCGATTTCCGGTCTGCGATCCGGGAGATTGAGGATGACCTCGAAAGAGAAATGGTTTCATCTCAAGAAGATAAAAAGGAGTATGAAGTCATAGGAGACACGCAAAATTATATAGACGAACCTCTTTGATATGAGTCGCTATAGATTTATTATCCCGTATATTCTCAGGCAGCGGCGGTTTCTGTTGCTTATTGTTATTCTCACTCTCTTCGGCGCTGCATTAGCGACGCTGCAACCATGGCCGCTCAAAATTCTCATCGATTTTGCATTGGGCGATGATTCGCTTCCCCTTTTTTTCGACGCGACACCCTTTAACCTTGTCATAGCAGCTTCGGTATTAAGTCTTGTTTTATATACATTGAACAGCGCCGTGAATTCTGGATTAGTGTGGGCGTGGACGGCAGCCGGCAATAAGATGGTTTATCATCTCTCGGTCGATTTATTCGGCCGTTTGCAGCGGCTCTCACTTTTATTCTTTCAAAAAAGACATATCGGGGATATTTTAAGCAGATTATCCGGGGATTCGTATTGTGTTTATAAGATTGCGGAAGCGGTTGTCGCTGCACCGTTCCGGAGCGTCGTTGTCCTTGCGATGATAGGATATGTATCGTGGTCTCTCAATCAGGAATTAACGCTTATATCGTTTGCAATTGCGCCATTTCTCGGGCTCAGCGCCTGGTATTTTGGTGGACGATTAAAGCGACAATCCCGGCTGGATAGGGAAGCGCACTCTGCACTCATGAGCTTTGTACATCAGACGGTAACGGCAATTCCGATGGTGCAGGCATTCACGGCTGAGGAAACGAACAAACAAAAATTCAATGCATTAGCTCAAGATGCGGTTACGATTAAGCAGAAAAATGCATTGATTAAGAATACGTTCCTGTCAACCGGCGGACTGATGACGACAATCGGCGGGGCAGTTATTCTTGTTGTCGGCGGCAGCTTCATACTCAACGGTACCCTGACCGTCGGAAGTCTGTTGGTATTTATCGCATATCTTAAAACTATGCAGAATGCTTTTCAGAATCTGTTGACCACCTATGGTTCAATGAAATCTGCAGAAGCGAGCATCGATCGCGTGCTTGAGGTAGTTAACTCGCGTGAAAAGGTAACGGAGTCCCCGTCGCCTCAACCTTTTCCGCACAATGGGAATCTCAAACATCCGTTTATTCGTTTCAATAATGTGTCGTTTGAATACCGAAAAGGAGTTCCCGTATTACGGAATATCGCTCTCGAAATCGACCGTAGAGAAACCGTTGCAATAGTCGGAGAAACGGGCGCGGGTAAGAGCACTTTGATTCATCTGATACCCCGGTTTATCGATCCGGTCGAGGGGAGTATTACTTTAGATGGAATCGATCTGAGGGAGTTATCACTGACCGATCTGAGAGCGCATATCGCGTTGGTACAGCAGGAACCGCTTTTATTTCCGGTCACGGTTGCCGAAAATATCGGTATGGGCAATCCGAAAGCTGCGCCGGCCGATATCAGGGAAGCGGCGGTTTTAGCCGGAGCAGACGACTTCATACGGAACCTGCCCGACGGCTATCAGACTGTTATTGCCGAACGGGGAGTAACGTTATCGGGCGGACAAAAACAGAGGATATCCATTGCCCGGGCATTGGTGAAGGACGCTCCCATATTACTCCTCGATGAACCGACTTCAGCACTCGACGTAAAAACCGAGGAAAAATTGATGGAAGCGATTGAAATTTTAATGAAAGGGAGAACGACGTTTTTAATCGCTCATCGTTTTTCGACTATCCGTGGCGCCGACCGGATCGTCGTCCTTAAACAGGGAAACATTGTGGAAATGGGTACCCATGAAGAGTTGATCGCAGGGGAAGGATTGTATTATCGATTATTATCGCTGCAGCAGGGTAAGGTAAATCAGGATAAACCGTATAATCTAACCGGTCTGTCAAACGAAGCGAGGTTGATATATGAGTAGATGGCAGATTGCGCTTTTAAAATATGCACGGCCTTATAAAAAAGGAATATCGCTTATACTATTGTTAATGATAAGTGGAATCCTTTTCGATCTCCTTATGCCATGGCCGCTTAAATTGATAGTGGACTACGTGATTACCGGCGAGCAATTGCCGGGATACGCTTTATGGCTGTATAATTTCCCGGGAATCGAATCTGCTTTTTCGCTCATCGTTATTTTGGCTTCTTCGACAGTCGTTTTGTTTTTACTAAGTAAGACGGTAACGATTTTCAAAGTCTATATCAAAGAAGGTGTCGGCAACCGGTTGATGTACGATCTCGGAGCGCAATTATTTTATAGGATTCAGCGGCTCTCGTTGAGATTTCACGGGAAACAACAAAGCGGAGATCTTGTGCAGCGGATAACGAAGGACAGTACCTGTGTCCGCGATCTGGTGATCGGGATGCTGCTGCCGTTGCTCTCATCCGTCTTTATGCTCGTCGGGATGTTTACCGTTATGTGGCGTCTTGACCGTGAGCTGACTCTGTTAGCGCTTTTAATCGTACCATGTATGGGAATTTTAATAAAATATTTTACCAACCGCATAACCGAGCGGTCGTACGAGGAATATTCAATTGAGGGAAAATTACTTGCGCAGGCAGAGCAGATACTTTCGGGTCTCCCGGTGGTGCAGGCGTACGGGCGCGAAGGATTTGAAGATAAGCGCTATCGGTTATTATCCTTGCATGCGGTGAAGGCGAAATTGCGGACGGTGGTCTCCCAGCTTCAGTTCAGTCTCGGAGTCGGAACGCTTATTGCCTTTGGAACGGCAATAACGATGGCGTTTGGAGGGTATCGCGTTTTGCAGGGTGATCTGACCGTAGGTAGTTTATTGGTATTTTTCTCATATTTAAGCTCTCTTTATGTGCCGGTCGAGAGTCTTGCGAACCTCACAACCGGTTATGCGTCGGCGGCTGCCGGCGCCCGGAGAATTTTCGAGATATTATCCACCGATGAATACGTCCGGGAACATCCCGATGCACAACCTTTAATGAGTAAAACGAAATCGAACGGTATGTTAGTGCGCGCGGAGAATGTAACATTTGGCTATGAGAACAATAATCCCGTACTGCAAAACGTCTCGTTCGAGCTATTACCCGGTGAAAAAGCGGCGCTTCTGGGAAGGACCGGCGCGGGTAAAAGTACGTTAATAAGTCTCCTGACACGCTTCTACGATCCATGGGATGGAGCGATTACCTTCGACGGGATAGATATCCGGGAAGTTTCATTACAAAGTCTTCGAAGCAATATCTCGATTGTATTGCAGGATCCGTTTCTATTGCCGCTCACCATTTCTGAAAATATATCCTATGGACGTCCCGGAGCGGGAGAGGATGAAATTGTGGACGCCGCACGAGCGGCCCATGCACATGAATTCATCGAAAAGCTTCCCCGGGGATATCATACCGTTATCGGTGAACGGGGCAGCACATTATCCGGAGGTGAGCGTCAGCGGCTGGCAATTGCCAGGGCATTTTTAAAAGATGCTCCGGTGCTCATCCTCGATGAACCTACGTCGGCTCTGGATGCCGATACGGAAGCGAAGATATTGGATGCTATGAGAAGATTAATGCGTAACCGGACGACGTTTATAATCACCCATCGGATGTCTATGCTGCAACGGGTCGATAAAATATTTGAACTTGAAAACGGAACATTAATGGAGAAAGAGCGTTTCGATTATGCCCGATAAACTTCGTATTGTC
Source organism: Ignavibacteriales bacterium (assembly GCA_003562775.1). Lineage (GTDB taxonomy): Bacteria > Bacteroidota > Ignavibacteria > T3Sed10-11 > T3Sed10-11 > T3Sed10-11. Next base: position 3,552 of record PWTU01000138.1, on the reverse strand, counting down.
GTTACCGGTTTGGCTGCTACCTATCCGTTCGGCGGAGTATTCTGGGATTATTTTCAGTATGTACTCGGTTTTAAAAAATTGGGACATGATGTGCTTTATATTGAGGATACCGGTCAATGGTGTTACGATCCGGTCAACCGGACGTTCAGTGAGAGCGGAGACCAAAATGCTTCGATTTTAGCAAAAGAGATTAATAAACTTGAACCCGAACTAACGGATAAATGGTTTTACAGGGATTCGACGGGTAAAACCTTCGGTAAATCCTGGAAGGATGTGGTTCGATTTTGTAAAAGTGCAGATATTTTTTTGCATATATCGGCATCATGCTGGATGAGGGAAGAATATTATGCCGCTAAAAGGGTAGTGTTTATCGACAGCGATCCGTTATATACGCAATCGTCGATTCCGAATTACATCAACGGTACCGCAACCGGCGCTGAAAAAGAACGAATAGACATGATAAGACGTCACGACTGTCATTTTACATTCGGGGAAAATATCGGACGTGAGGATTGTCTTATTCCGGATGATTTATTCGATTGGATGCCGACGCGGCAGCCGGTTGTAATGGATTGTTTTCGAGATAAGCACGTGCCTCTGAAAGAGCGGAGGCGGGTTTTCACAACCGTGGCGTCGTGGGAGCCGAAAGAAGAGGGGCCCGTTATCGATGGAAAAAAATATACCGGCAAGAGCACCGAGTTTCTGAAGTTTATACACGCGCCGGAAAAAAGTTCGGCCGCATTCGAGATTGCTTTAAGCGGTCCTGCCCCTTACGATACTTTAAAGAAAAACGGTTGGCATATTGTAGACGGTTATTCGGTATCGAAGGATCCATGGATTTACCGGGATTATTTGGCGCATTCTTTTGCCGAGTGGAGTGTAGCGAAGAACGCATACGTGGAATCCAACAGCGGTTGGTTTTCGTGCAGGAGTGCGTGTTATCTTGCACTGGGTGTACCGGTTATTGTGCAGGATACGGGATTTCAAGGGGTAATACCCGGCGGAGAGGGAGTATTGCCGTTCAAGAATTGGAGGGACTGTACGGAAGCGATAGATGATGTGCTGCGGAGACCGGATATCCATTCAATTGCAGCACGGGATATTGCAGAGGAATATTTTGAATCGGGCAAGGTGTTGTCTTCTCTTATTGAAATTGTTTCGCAAACAAAAACATATACAAAAAGTAATGTATGAAAATTCTTGTTGCAGGTTGGTTCAGCTTTGAAGGAATGGGGACGACTGCCGGAGATCTTCTTTCGAAAGATGTTGTATGTGATTGGCTTGCTCAGGCGGGAATTTCATTCGATGTAGCTATGGCGCCTCCATTTCAGGGAGGGATTAACTGGCAAACTGCAAATCCCGATTTTTATACACATGTTATATTTGTCTGCGGGCCGTTTGGAAACGGTTGGCCTGTTACCGATTTTTTGGAACATTATAAATCGTGTAAATTGATCGGTCTGAACTTAACGATGCTTCAGGATATCAAAGAGTGGAATCCTTTTGATATCCTCTACGAGCGTGACAGTTCCGAGCAAGCCAATCCGGATTTATCCATTGCAGCTTCACCCGTGAAAGTGCCGGTGGTAGGATTAATTAAATCGCACAAACAAAAGGAATATCGTGAACGGGCATTGCAAGATAAAGCACATAGCGTTATTGAAGAATTTTTGCAAAACCGTGAGCTTGCCGTTGTCGAGATTGATACCCGGCTCGATGAAAACAAAACGGGTCTTCGCACTCCTGCTGAAATTGAATCTCTCATTGCTCGAATGGACGTCGTTATTTCGACAAGATTGCACGGTACCGTGTTGGCTCTCAAACACGAAGTACCTGTTGTTCCGATAGATCCGATTTCGGGCGGCGCAAAGATTGAAAGACAGGTGAGCGAATTAGGATGGCCAATTCTGTTATACGGAGAATCTTTAACACAGGAAAAATTGTCGCAGGCATTCGAATATTGTTTGACGGAAGAGGCAAAACAAAAAGCCCGTGCATGTATAGAAGCGGCGCGAAAACGGCTTTGGAATATACGGCAAGAATTAATTTCTCAATTGCAAAAATAGTGCAAATAATAACGAATATAGATGTAGTCCACCTCCAAGATGGACTACATCTATCTCACATCCCGTTCTGAGATAACCTCATGAAAAATCTGCAATATAGTTTTCCCGATGATTCCTTCCTTCAATACGCGCTCGTTTCAGTTCTGGATAAAAATGACTTTTATTCAAGCAAGCTGAAAATAAGTGAGCGGCTTACCAATGTATACGAAAGTACTTTCCCAAGTGAAATTGTAAGATGTGAGATCGGTGATGGGACGGCGTTAACGTTCCTCATTAAGTATAATGCGGATTGTGATCGTAACACATATAATCCTCGCGGCGGAATTGAATATGAAGGAAAAATTTATAGAGATATACTAACATTGATGAATGTTCCTGTAGTAAAGTATTATGGTATGTACCGGGATATAAAAAATGAATATTCTTTTATCGTTATCCAGTATCTGGATAATGCAATGCATGCTCAAAAGGATTTATTGGCTATGAATGACGCGGTACAATGGCTTGCAAGATTTCATGCAGAGGGTGAATCACTTATATCATTAAAAAACGCTTCTTTCTTGAAAAGATATGATTTCGATTATTATATGGGATGGGCGCGGCGGACTTCCGAATATACCGGATACCTGCATGCCGATAATCCCTGGTTGCCCCGTTTTTGCCAACAGTTTAAGGAGGTGATTGAGTATCTTTTGCATGAACCACAGACAGTTGTTCACGGAGAATTCTACCCGGATAATATTTTATATCAGGATGGAATAATCTATCCGGTTGATTGGGAATCGGCTGCGCTGGCTGCCGGTGAAATAGATCTTGCTTCTATTACCGACCGCTGGCCCCCTGAAGAAATACAAAAATGGGAAACTATGTACCGGAAAATACGTTGGCCTGATGGAGCACCCGAACATTTTTTAAAAAGATTATGTGTGTCAAGACTTTACCTGGAATTCCGGTGGTTGGGTGACAGACCGGAGTGGACCCGTCGCACATCGATAATACGAAGGATCAATAAAATTTATACATTAGGTATTGAGTTGGGATTTAATCAGTAAGAATAACCAACCTACACCTGAAACCAATAATTCACCTTGATCAAAAACACATTATCGATCGGTGTTCTGAAGGCGTCGCGGAACGTATCGCGAAGAGGTTGATGTATGCGATGATGGATGCCGCTTCGCTCCTGTGTCCAGACGAGATACATCGTGCTTCCTCGTTTGAATTCCCACCGCACGATGACGCTTGTGTTCAATGCCTGAAAATTAAAATCCGGATTCGTGTAGTGAGGATGGTTTCTGTAATCGTACGGTTGTAGATCGTCCGGCGCCGCAAGGTACCGGTAATTCAGGTACCACGCCTTGTATATCAATACCTGTGAGAAAAATTGAACCGACAAACTTGTATGTAGGGATACGATGCCGCTCAGCGAAAAATCTATCTGCTTTAAATCCCGGTCGCCGAACAAACTGATCATTCCCAATTCATC